>JBMHDH010000014.1:0-53443 GCA_049889495.1 Puniceispirillaceae bacterium (SeqCode)
ACACGATTAGCCGCCATAGCGACCACTGCGACCAATTGTGTGTTCACCAATTGCGTGTTCATGACTGTCTCCTAGACTGCGATTGGCGCTTTGATTGACGGGGCAGCTTCGTAATTGGTGATTTCAAACATCTCAAACCGAAAATCTTCAAGCTTATCAGGCGGGTTGTGAAGAACAAGCTGTGGCAAGGGGCCCGGCGTTCTCTGAAGCTGTGTTTTTACCTGATCAAAATGATTGTGATAAATATGCGCATCACCAAGGCTGTGGATAAACTCACCCACCTTCAGGCCGCAAATATGCGCTATCATATGGGTCAGCAAAGCATAAGAGGCAATGTTAAATGGCACGCCTAAAAAAATGTCAGCAGAGCGCTGATAAAGCTGACAGGACAAACGATCATTCGCCACATGAAACTGAAATAAACAATGGCAGGGCGGCAATGCCATATTAGGCACATCTGCCGGATTCCATGCAGACACAATCAGCCTGCGCGAATCAGGGCTTTGTTTTATCATATCTATCAGCTGGCGTAGCTGATCAATCTCTTGTTTGTCAGCACCCTGCCAACGCCGCCACTGTTTGCCATAGACAGGTCCTAAATTGCCTTCATCATCTGCCCATTCATCCCAGATTGTCACACCGTTTTTTTGCAAATATTCAATATTAGTATCACCTTGAATAAACCATAGTAATTCATGAATGATTGAGCGTATATGCAGCTTTTTGGTTGTCAGCAAAGGAAAGCCTTTGGACAGATCAAAGCGCATCTGATGACCGAAGACAGAACGGGTGCCTGTGCCTGTGCGGTCAGAGCGATCTGTGCCTGTTTCCATGACTAGCTGAAGTAGATCAAGATAGGCCTGCATGATGATGAAAACTCCCTGCCTGAATAAGCTGTGACTGCGCGCGCCCTTGATGAGCCTGATGAGACGTCAAATCACCATGAGGCTTAAAAAGGGTCCTGATTACCATAATACGCCTGAGGCACAAGGGCAATTGCCTAGCAGATGTTAATAAAGCTTTTCTAGAGGCGCGATTCTGCCTATGATAGGGGTGTCGGCTTGTCCGACTATGACGATAAACATGCAGTGAAATAAGCAGAGCGGACCCGGGGGCGGTACCCGGCGCCTCCACCATTTTGGCATGTCATCTGATGAGATGACATCTTTTAGGGGGGCGAAACAGGATCGACGCATGTAATAAAGACTGTATCTTCGTTCGGTATGGTATCCGCCGCTATCGGGCCATGTAGTAGTTGCAAACGACAACACTGCTCCGGTTGCTGTTGCTGCTTAAGCGGTAACAAAAACCATTTCAAAGCCCTATCCGCTTGAGCTCGGATAGGCGGGGTTCGGGAGGCACCTGGCAACAGAAGCGTCCCACCATCTTTTCAGAAGATGGGTTTTGTGTTGAGAAAGAGAAGAAACGGCCATGTCTGATAATCAAGACCATATTTCTGGCATTAATTATGAATTATTGGTTGATGATTCTATGCGCAATGTGTTGCGCGGGGCGCTCTCTATCGCTGAGCATGTGGGGCTGCCGGGTGAATCACATTTCTTTATTACCTTTCGCACAGATTATGACGGCGTCTGCATTAATCAAAATTTGATCAAAGGTGGCGAGACAGAGCTGACCATTGTCATTCAGCACCAGTTTTGGGATTTGAAAGTCGAAGAGGCGCAATTTTCTGTCACTCTTTCTTTTTCAGGAAAGCCGGAAACATTGGTCATACCATTTGCCGCCGTTACACAATTTTCAGACCCCTCAGTCGGATTCGGCCTGCAATTTGGCGCCTTTGAAGAAATAGCAGAAGAGGCTGTACAAGCATTGCAAGCCTTGCCTCATGAAGAGGATAAGAGCGATGAAAGCGCTGAAATCGTCTCTTTAGATAGTTTCCGCAACCGCCCGAAACCTGAATAACAAACTTTGCCACATATATGAAAAAGGGGCGCTTGATGTCATCTTTTACCTATTCTCCGATTCTTCCGACTGGTGAAGATCAGACAGATTATGAGCTTGTTACATCTGATTATGTCAGCGAAATACAAATTGACGGGCAGTCTTTTATCAAGGTTGCGCCTGAAGGCTTGCGGTTATTGGCAGAGCGCGCTTTCAAAGATATCTCGCATTTATTGCGGCCTGCGCATTTGGCACAATTGCGCGCAATCTTAGATGATAGTGAGGCTACGAAAAATGACCGTTTTGTGGCATTAGAAATGTTGAAAAATGCGGTTGTGGCCTCTGAAGGTGTGCTTCCTATGTGTCAGGATACAGGCACAGCATTGATTATGGGAACAAGAGGTGAGCGTGTCCTGACAGGGGGCGATGATGCCACATATTTGTCAGAAGGAGTTTATAATACTTATCAAAGCGCCAATTTGCGCTTTTCACAATTAGCGCCTCTGAGCATGTTCGAAGAAAAAAATACAGGCAATAACCTGCCTGCCCAAATTGATATTTATGCCGGAAAAGGGGCGCAATATGATCTGACCTTTATTCAAAAAGGTGGCGGGTCAGCCAATAAATCTTTTCTATATCAAAAAACAAAAGCGGTTTTGAATGAAGACAGCATGATGGCCTTCATCAAAGAGGCAATCATCGGGTTGGGGACTGCGGCTTGCCCGCCTTATCATCTGGCCATTGTGATTGGCGGGACGTCTGCTGAATATACCATGAAAACTGTCAAAATGGCGTCCATTAAAGCATTAGATAATCTGCCGCAATCAGGATCTGAGGCAGGTCACGGATGGCGCGATACCGCATGGGAGGCGCGCATTTTAGAGCTAACAAGAACGCTTGGTATTGGCGCGCAATTTGGCGGCAAATATTTCTGTCATGATGTGCGTGTTATCCGCCTGCCACGTCATGGCGCCTCTTGCCCGATTGGGATTGGGGTGTCTTGTTCAGCAGACAGACAGGCAAAAGCCAAAATCACCAAAGATGGCATTTTCATTGAAGAGCTCGAAAAAGATCCGGCGCGATTCCTGCCAGATGTGAGCACAGAAGATGACAGCGCTGATGTTGTGCGCATTGACCTAAATCAGCCTATGGATGAAATCCGCAAAACATTAAGCCTTTATCCAGTGAAAACAAGGGTGAGCCTGACAGGACCGTTGATTGTGGCGCGTGATATTGCCCATGCAAAATTAAAAGAGCGGCTTGCTGAGACTGGCAGCCTGCCTGATTATATCAAAGATCATCCTGTTTATTATGCCGGACCTGCCAAAACGCCTGATGGTATGGCATCAGGGTCTTTTGGGCCAACCACCGCAGGGCGTATGGATTCTTATGTTGCAGAATTTCAGGCAGCCGGCGGGTCTATGGTTATGCTTGCCAAAGGGAACAGATCGGCATCTGTGAGGCAGGCATGCAAAGATTATGGCGGGTTTTATCTGGGCTCTATTGGTGGTGTGGCGGCCAAATTGGCCCTTGAGGCGATTAAAAAAGTCGAAGTGCTTGAATATCCTGAACTTGGCATGGAGGCCGTTTGGAAAATTGAAGTTGAAGATTTCCCTGCCTTTATCGTCATGGATGATAAAGGAAATGATTTCTTCAAGCTTGATTAGGCCAGATGTTCAGGTAACTCTTTTGGCCTTTCGCCGCCATAGGCCCAATCAAGCAATTCGATTGTATGCATGATAGGCGCCTTGATATCTTGCAGCTGATTGATACAGCCAAGATTACCTGCGACCACTATATCTGCCCCCATATCGTTTATATGGCCGATTTTGCGCTGTTGTAATTGTGCGGCCATATCAGGCTGAAGGACATTATAGACACCGGCAGATCCGCAACAAAGATGAGATTCTTTGGCTGTCACAACCTGAAAACCGGCATTTTGCAATAACGCTTTGGGCGCGTTCAGCACTTTTTGGCCATGTTGCAGAGAACAAGCGGCGTGATAGCCAATTGTGATCTGTTTGGGGGTAAGTGATGTCAGCAGATTTGCCTCATATAAAAATTCGGTTACATCTTTGGCAAGAGATGAGATCTGTGCCGCCTTGTCAGCGTAATCAGGATCATCAGCCAGTAAATTAACATAATCTTTGATGGTCGTACCACAGCCAGATGTGTTGACGATCACAGCGTCAATGCCATCTTTGATAAGCGCATCTGACCATGCGGCCACTGTGGAACGCATCGCGGCTTTGGCCCCTTTTTCATCATTTATGTGATGAGACAGAGCACCGCAACAATAGGCTTTTTGTTTGACGATCACCTCTACGCCAAAACGATTTAGCAATTTGATGGTCGCAGCGTTAATATCAGGGTTGATCGCGCGTTGGGCACAGCCTGCCAGAAGGGCGACTTTTTTGCCAGGATAATCATGCGGGCGATAGCGCTCATCTGTTGCCCCCACAGGGTCAAGTGTGCGCAAGGTTTTTGGCGCCAGAGATAACATGGCACGAAGCCTGCCGGAGAACAGGCCGGCAAGAGGACGTGCCAATCTGGCAAAGAATAATGCTTTGTGAAACAGACCTGCACGCGGCAACAAAAAGCCAAGCATTTGACGCAGCTTTTTATCAAGCCAGTCTCTTTGATGGTTTTCCTCAACATGCTGGCGGCCAATATCAATAAGGTGCATGTAATCAACGCCAGACGGACAGGTGGTTGTGCATGATAAGCACGTCAGGCACCTGTCCAGATGATAGGCTGTATCATCAGGCGCCGGCGCTTTATCATTTTCAAGCATATCACGTATCATCCAGATACGCCCGCGCGGGCTGTCACGTTCATCGCCTGTCAGCACAAATGTAGGGCAGGTCGCGGTGCAAAAGCCGCAATGAACGCATTTGCGCAATATCTCATCTGCGGCGGCGATAGACGGGTTGGCAAGCTGTTCTTTGGTAAAATGTGTTTGCATGAACCTATCTCTTATCTATAGACGGCCGGGATTTAAGAGCCTGTGCGGATCAAAGGATTCCTGAATACGGCTGCTGAGGCTTGCCAGAAGAGGATCGAGGGGCTCAAAGACCGGCACGTTTTGGCGCAACTGGTCAGGCGCGCGCATTAAGGTGGCATGACCGCCTGAACAGGCTGTTAAATGCGCTCTGATGGTTTCATGCGCCGTGTCATCATCGCAATGCAGCCATAATAACCCCCCTGCCCAGTCAAAATAGCCTGTTGCAGGCAGATCATTGACGATCGCATGATATAAATCAGGGCCTTCAGAGGGGGCAAGTGATATACGCCAAATATGACCGTCATCTGACAATAAAGGGGCAACATCGCGTATCGCCGCCCAGATAGCGGTGCTTGTCTGATGGTCTAGACAATCTGCATGGCCATAAGATGACAGGCTATTTGTTAATTGTGTGACCCTGTCGCGTACTGAAATATCCACACCTTCTAGACGTATCAGTGCAATTGGCGCATTTCGTGACAGCTCATCTATGCCTTTGGGTAGGATAGCGGCAGACGATGGCTCATAGGCTGTCTGCATGGCAGCTCTGGCAGCGGATGCTGCTTCATCCAAAGTCTTGCAGGCGATAACAACGCTGACAGATGTTTGGGGCGCAGGCAGCGTTTTTAGCGTGATCTCATCAAGGACAGCGAGCGTGCCAAATGAGCCGCATAATAATTTGGATAAATCATAGCCTGTGACGTTTTTTACCACTTTGGAGCCGGAACGAAAAGAGGCGCCGCGCCCTGATATGCCCTGAAAGCCAAGCAGGAAATCACGGGCAGCGCCAACAGACAGGCGGCGCGGCCCTGATAAATTTGCCATTAAGGTGCCACCAATTGTGCCTGTATTATCCTGTTGATAGAGCCTGTCTAAATGAGGCGGCTCAAAAGCCAGCATCTGGCCGTTTTCTGCGACCAAAGATTCAATGTCTGCAAGAGGTGTGGCGGCATGGGCTGTGATGATCAACTCTTCTGGCTCATATTCAATAACACCTGAGAGAGCTGATATATCAAGGCAATGATCTGTTGCAACTGGTGCGCCAAGGCCTGTTTTGGTGCCGCCTGCCCTGATTTCAACAGGGGTTTTATCTGCAACTATCATGGTCATGATCTGTTGCAAATCATCAAAATCTCGCGGAGTCAAAATGCTCATCTGTACAGATACCCTAAAAACGTGGCAGGTCAGGGTGAGGCACATCACCTTTATGAACATGCATGCGGCCTAGTTCTGCGCATCTGTGAAGAACAGGAAACACCTTGCCGGGATTCAGCAA
This sequence comes from Puniceispirillaceae bacterium (SeqCode), assembly GCA_049889495.1. GTDB lineage: Bacteria > Pseudomonadota > Alphaproteobacteria > Puniceispirillales > Puniceispirillaceae > UBA685. The sequence goes on from JBMHDH010000014.1 coordinate 6,183, forward strand.
ATGATGATCATCAAAGGCGCATTTGACACGTTGCTGTTGTTTGAGATCTTCGTCTGTGAACATTTCCGGCATTAAGTCGCGTTTTTCCACACCAACACCATGTTCACCTGTCAGAACACCGCCAAGGGCCACACAATTGCGCAAAATATCATTGCCAAATTCTTCAGCGCGTGCCAATTCCCCTTCAACATTGGCATCAAATAAGATCAAAGGGTGCAGATTGCCATCGCCGGCATGAAAGACATTCGCCACTCGCAGGCCATATTTCTGACTCATCGCTGCCATTCTGGTCAGCATTTCAGGCAAGGCTTTGCGCGGAATTGTGCCATCCATACACAAATAATCAGGCGATATGCGCCCAACTGCCGGAAAGGCTGATTTTCGCCCTGCCCAGAATTGATTGCGCTCCTCTTCGCTATGGCTGAGACGCAAAGAGGTTGCCCCTGAAGATGTGGCGATTTCGCCCACCCGCTCAAGAAGGAAGTCCACCTCTACCTTTGGGCCGTCAAGCTCTATGATAAGAAGCGCTGCGGCATCGCGCGGATAGCCTGCCTGCACAAAATCTTCAGCAGCGTTTATCGCAGGTGCGTCCATCATCTCCATGCCGGCCGGAATGATACCGGCGGCAATTACATTGCTAACAGCCTGACCGGCTTCTTGAACCGTATCAAACCCAACAAGCAGGGCGCGTTGTGTGGCAGGCTTTTTCAAAATGCGCACTGTCACTTCGGTCACAACGCCAAGCAATCCTTCAGACCCTGTCATCAAACCCAATATATCAAGATGGCCAGAATCAAGATGCTTGCCGCCAAGACGCATTACCTCACCATCTATGGTCACAATCTCTATGCCAGTGACATTATTGGTGGTCAGGCCATATTTCAGGCAATGCACACCACCTGAATTTTCAGCGATATTGCCGCCAATAGAACAGGCAATCTGGCTTGACGGATCAGGGGCATAGTAAAAGCCTTTATCTTCAACCGCATGGGTGATGCCAAGATTGGTAACGCCTGGCTGTGTTACAACACAGCGATTCTCATAATCAATATCCAGAATCTTATTGAATTTTCCAAGACCAAGGACAATGCCATCTGCCAAAGGCAAAGCGCCGCCTGACAAAGACGTCCCTGCTCCGCGCGGTACCACTTTGATTTGTTGTGATTTACACCATTTTAGCACATCAGCGACCTGCTGTGTGGTCTCTGGCAACACCACGATAAGCGGCATCTGGCGATAGGCTGATAATCCGTCTGCGTCATAAGCCTTCATAGATGCTTCAGAATCTATCACGCAATCAGCAGGCAGTATCGCCCGCAAGCTTTGGGCAATTTCAGCGCGGCGCGCTATCAATGAGGCATCTGGTGATGGCATTTGCATGTCAGGCTCTCCTGTTCTCAGGAATGGTCGATCTTTACCGCCAATCTAGTTCTTTGAGGCTGTCTTGTCGATATAGAGGCTTCAATTATGTGGAAAGCCTTTTCATCATTTGCAAAAGCATGGCAGACAGACATAAAAAAACCGGCAAACGCCGGCTTTGTTTATAGGCATATTAGGGTGCCTGACCCGCATAAGGGCAAATTAGCCCTGACGTGCCTTTAGGCGCGGGTTCTTTTTGTTGATCACGTACAGGCGGCCTTTGCGGCGCACAACCTGACAGTTGCGGTCACGTGATTTCAGTGTTTTCAAAGAGCTAACGACTTTCATGACGCGCCTCGTAATAAAAAATTTTATGTTTATCCAATGTGAGCGGACAATAGCCACCTATCAGCCAATCGTCAAGCCTACTTTTACGCAAAAAAGATGATTCACATCTACTGCGTCTTATCAATCGGGCAAACCACCCCTGTGCCCTTTAATCCGCAATAGCCGTGCGGGACTTTGTGAAGATATTGCTGATGATCATCTCCGGCATAATAAAAGGGCTTGTCTGAGGCGATTTCAGTTGTTACAGAGCCTTTTCCTGCCTGTGCCAGTGCAAGGCCGTATGATTTGGTGCAGTCACGCGCGATTTCCAGATCGTCTTGTGTATCGGTGAAGATAACAGAGCGATATTGTGTACCTGTATCATTGCCCTGACGATAACCTTGTGTGGGGTCATGTTCTTCGTAAAATATCTTGAGCAATTCTGGCAAAGAGATGATCTGAGGATCATAGCAGATCATCACAACCTCGCTATGGCCTGTTCGGCCAGAGCATACTTCTTCATAGGTCGGGTTTTCTGTGAGGCCGCCTGCATAGCCAACAGCGGTTGTATAGACACCATCGAGCTGCCAGAAAAGCCGCTCTGCGCCCCAAAAACAGCCCATGCCGACTGTGATGATTTTATAGGCAGGCGGAAATGGCGGCAGAATCGGGCGACCATGAACAGCATGTGGCTTTGGCTGCCACAAGGGATCAGCGCGTCCCGGCAAGGCTTCTGCTGGTTCAGGTAATCGTGATTTGAACGGGTTTGAAAACAACATGATAAGCCTCTTTTGCTAGGGCGGTTTGCTTTGGACTGCCGCCCGTCAGGATAATGCCTTTATGAGATGGGCACAACAGAGATAAAAAACAAGTCAGCTAGCTGTTTTTTGCAAAGCGGCTATGCCAGGTAATGTTTTACCTTCGAGCCATTCCAAAAAGGCGCCTCCGGCAAGTGACAAATAGCTGAAATCATCTGCTACGCCAGCGACATTTAAGGCCGCAATGGTATCACCGCCCCCTGCCACTGAGACACAATGGCCTTGTTTTGTCCTGTCTGCCACCATCTGCGAGACAGCTTTGGTGGCAGTATCAAAAGGTGGTATTTCAAAGGCGCCCATGGGCCCGTTCCATAAAATGGTCGCTGCCTGTTTTATGACATCTTGTGCGGCATCAACAGAGGCAGGGCCAATATCAAGCATCATTTCGCCTTCTTCTAATGCCTCATTCATGATGGCTCTGTGAGGGGCATTAGCAGCAAAGGTTTTGGCAGCAAGCCCATCTGTCGGGATCACAAGGCGGCATCCATGGTCTTTGGCAGTTTTCATGATCCCTCTGGCGGTATCAAATAAATCTGATTCTGACAAAGAGGCTTTCATATCCACGCCAAGAGCGCCCAGAAAGCTGTTTGCCATGCCGCCGCCCAGAATAAGGGCATCTGTCTTTTTAACCAGATTTTCAAGAACAGCCAGTTTGGTAGAGACTTTTGCCCCGCCCACCACAGCCACAACCGGCTTTTGGGGCGCGACCAGAACATCTGATAAAGCCTGCAATTCAGCGCCAAGTGCATCACCAACATAAGATGGCAGATGATGGCATATGGCTTGTGTGGAGGCATGGGCTCTGTGGGCGGCAGAAAAGGCCTCTGCGATAAAGACATCGCCCAGCTTTGATAATGATTTAGCAAAATCGTCATCATTGGCTTCCTCGCCCGGCCAGAAGCGCAGATTTTCTGCCAATATACAATGACCTGGCTGTATGTTAGCGCAAGTATCAGCTGCCTCATCTGCCAGAATATCAGGCAGGAATCCGACTGGTTTTTCAAGAAGAGTCCCAAGATAATCTGCGATAGGTGCCAAACTTAAATCTGGTACAATCTTGCCCTTTGGCCGGCCAAGATGACTGAGCAAAACAAGACGTGCCCCCTCATTCATAAGGCGCTGTAAGCCCGGCAGAATGCGCTTTATGCGCGTATCATCTGTTATTTTGCCATCTGCCATCGGCACATTGAAATCAACCCTGATGAGGCAGCATTTGCCCGAAAAATCATGATCCTTTGCAAATTGAAATGTATCTAGCATAGCTGTCCTTCTGAGGCAGGAGTCATTTTATCTTGTGAAAAATGGTCTTACCATAAGATGAGGCAAAAATTAACAGGGTAAAATATCTTTGAACAAGCGGCTAATTATGCCAACATGTGATTTGTCTTTTTGTTTTTCATCGATAGGTATTGTTATGTCAGATAATTTTACACCCCCTTTTCACCTTGCTTTTGCGGTGACTGATCTTGAGGCAACAGAGCGCTTTTTTGTCGACCTGTTAGGCTGTAGCACAGGGAGAACATCTGAGAGATGGATTGATTTTGACTTTTTCGGCCATCAGGTAACAGCGCATCTGGTTGATGGTGCCCTGCCGGCGGCAGAGACAAATCCTGTTGATGGTGAAAAAGTGCCGTCACGCCATTTCGGCGCGATTTTGGCATGGGATCAGTGGCATGCATTGTCAAAAAGATTGCAAGAGGCCAATATCTCTTTTTTGATTGAACCTCAAATTCGTTTTGCAGGCGAAGTGGGTGAGCAGGCAACGATGTTCTTTCGCGATCCGTCAGGCAATGCGCTTGAGTTCAAAGCTTTCAAAGATACATCTATGATTTTCGCAAAATAGTAATCTGATATAAGCAGATGATATGAGTGGCGCACGCGAGGAATTTATATCAGGGGTAAGAGATGGCCTGCCTCTGCAATTAGGCATTGTGCCTTTTGGTGCTGTTTTTGGTGTGTTGGGAGTCGAATCCGGCCTGACGGTCTGGCAGACTTTTTTCATGTCCAGCCTGTTATTTGCCGGCACAAGCCAGATTATTTTTGCCCAGCTTGTGGCCATTGCGACCCCTGTTCCTATTTTACTTGGTTCTGTTGCGGCGCTGAATGCACGCCATTTGCTTTACTCAGCCTCTATGTCTGATTATGTGCGTGATAAGCCTCTTATGTGGCGGGTGCTTCTTGCCTATTTGCTGACAGATGAGGCTTATGCGGTCTCTATTGCGCGCTATCAGAATAAGCCTCATGATCCTCATATGCATTATCATCTGCTAGGCTCCGGTCTGTTATTATGGTCTGTCTGGCAAGTATCTACGGCGCTTGGCATTATTGCAGGCGCGTCTATTCCTGAAGAGTTGGCTCTGGGCTTTGTGATACCATTGATTTTCATGGCAATTGTGCTGCCTTTGGTCAAAAGCCGCGTTGAAATTGCCACGATTGGCACAAGTACAGCCTGTGTCTTTGCCTTTGCCCATCTGCCTTATAATTTGTGGCTTTTGATTGCCTCTATTGCCGGCATCGTGGCAGGAACCATTACTTACAGGCTAACAGAAACAAAAGCGTCATGATCTGGCTGATTATTATTTCGAGCGGGCTGATTACCTTTGCCATGCGCTTTGTGTTTTTTACATCAGCCATGCCATCGCATTTATCATCATCTCAGCTTGTGGCCATGCGCCTTGTGCCGGTGGCGGTGTTATGGACAATTGTGGTTGCAGAAGTGTTCCTGAGCAATGGCGCTGTGGCAGATCTGACAAGCAATCCGCGTATTATCGCTGCCTTTGGGGCGGCCCTTATCGCTTATTGGACAAAATCAGTGTTGCTGACAATTGGTTGTGGCCTGCCTTTATTATGGGCAGCGCGCTATGTTTTTGGATAAATATGCCTTAGCAGCCTGCCATCCATCACAATCAGACCAAGCGCAATCACAACAAACCCAAAAAGCGCACGCATGCCAATCCATTGCCCCAGAATAAGAGCATCAAGTGTGACAGCAAATACAGGCACAATAATAGTGACAAGCATCAAATTTGAGGCGCCGGCAAGTGATAAAATCCGGAAATAAAGCATATAGGCGCCGCCTGTGCCAATCACACCAAGACCAATTGCCACTATCAGCAAAGAAGGGGTCAGCGCAAATGAGGGTACACCATCTGTTGCCAGCATGATGACTGCCAAAACAGATGTGGCACAAGAGGCGGTCGCAAAAGCGGTGATGGTGGTATCATAGCCTTGTAAGGTAAGACGTCCCCATACAGAGGCAAAGGCATAAGATAAGGTGGCCAGAACAACCGCTATCTGGCCAATTGAGGCCACATCAAAGCGCAGTAATTCTGATGGTCCGACCACAATCACCACACCGCACACACCAGTCAATACGCCTATGATACGTCTGGCTGATAAGGTTTCATCTGAGATGAATATGGCGGCAACCAAAACACCAAAAAAAGCTGTATTGGCATTGATAATGGAGGCCATGCCCCCTGTGATGGATAACTGGCCGTAAGCTATCAGATAAAAGGGGATAGCGTTATTTAACACCCCCATCACAAACACAGATCGCCAAAAAGCAAAAGAGCGCGGCAAGGACAGCCCCCTTGCCATCACATAAAGACCAAGAGTCATAGACCCAATAAGGACGCGGAAAAATACCAGTGTCACGGGACCCATTGCCACAAGCGCCATTTCAATAAATAAAAATGACGCGCCCCATATGGCAGATAATAGCAAAAGAAGACCCCAGGCCTGTTTTGTCATCACAGTTTGTGCTCCTGTCATAAAGATGTCAGCGCAAGAATTGCCATGCGCAGCCCCATGATTAAGAAAAACCATAATAATAACCGGCGAAACAGTGCTTCATTCAGGCGCCCGCGCAGAGTCTCACCAATCTGAAACCCCGCAAGAGCGCCAATTGTGCCCATTATCGCAGGTAAAAGGACCGCCTTTGTCACAAGGCCTGTTGCGATATAACCAATGCTAAGAGGCAGGCAGCCAACAAGGAGCAAAAAACCGGCAGCATCAACAAATTGTTGTGCGCCAAGATTGCGGGATAATAGATACATCACAAGAGGGACAGCCCACATAGAAGTCAATGCCCCCATAATGCCTGCCAAGGCGCCAAACAAAATTTGCCAGAAGATATCTTTGTCAGGTGAGAGATGTAAGGGGCGATTTGATAAATTATAAATCGCAAAAATCACAACCGCCGCCGCCACAACCAAACGAAGCACATCTGGTGACAGGCGGCTTGTCAAAAAGGAGCCTGCCAATATGGTGACAGACAAGCTGAGGGCAAAATAACCATAGCGGCGCATAAGGCCGGCTATGTTATCAGCGCGGCTGAACTGCCATAAATTAGCAATAAACATCGGGATAAGATTAATCGCCAAAGCCTGAAAAGGAGATAATAAAAAGGTCAGAATTGTCAAAGCGGTGGTTGGCAGGCCAAGACCAAGAAGGCCTTTGACTGTGCCGGCAATAAGATAGCAACCAAAGACAAACAGGCTGAGGCTAAGGGGATCTGTGTGCATCAGCTTTGCCTTAATTTGCCGCCATATTGCCCTGCGGCAGATGAGATAATAACTGCCAGCTTTTCATCCAAAACCGTCAGGCCGCCAACATCATGAGTGGTCAGGCTAATGCAGACGGTGCGATAATTATTTGACCAGTTCGGGTGATGATCCAATGCCTCACAAGAAGACGCAATTTCAGTCATAAAGGCAAAAGCCGCTGCAAAATCAGGAAATCGCCACGTAGATGAGATACGTGTCTTATCATCATTCAGGCGCCAGTCAGGCAGTGTGCGCATCATCTGGCCACGTGCCTCAGATGACATGACAGATGGCCTGTTGACGGCTTTTTCTTTCTTTTTCGCAGAAATGATCGTCATATCGTAACATCCTTGCAAAAGCAGATATCAAAAAGACAGACTATGAGATTTTTACTGATAGCACAAACGCCATCTGAAAATACCAAACAGCTTGCCAGAGCCGCTTATGAGAGTATGTGCACTTATGTCGGCGATGAGCATGAGGTCATTCAAAAAGCGCCAACAGAGGTGATAGCCAGTGATTTGCAGGGCTGTGACGGGCTTGTCCTTGGCACGCTTGAGAATATCGGGGCTTTATCAGGCCTCACAAAGGATATGTTTGACAGATGTTATAATGACTGGCTTGGCCGTCATGAAGGGCTGGCGGTGGCGATATATATCAGAGCCGGCCTTGACGGCACCGCCACAAAACGGACATTAATAAGCTATGCAAATGCGCAATCATGGCGCTTGATAAGCCCGCCTTTATTATTACATGGTACGTATGAGACAAGCATGTGTGAGACGACTTCAGAGCTTGCCGGGCGCCTGTCTGCAGGGGTGGCGGCAGGTATTTATTAACAATTTAAGACAGGCAAAAAGATGAGATTACTGCCTTTTTTTGGCGAAATATTACCGCTTATCAGCCTGTTTATCGGCACTGAGCTTTATAACATTTTTGTAGGAGCCGCGGCATCTGTGATCATAGCCTTACTTGTCACAGGGCTGATTTATGTGACGGAAAGGCAGATTGCAAAATTTGCCCTGTTTTCGGTTGCTTTATCGACTATTTTCACCATCGCTGCGATCCTTGCCGGTGAAAGCCTGTTCATCAAAATTCAGCCAACATTATTTAACCTTAGCTTTGGGTTTGTGCTGTTATCAGGCAGGGCGTTTGGCAAACCAATGATGAAATATTTTTTTGGCACGCAGTTTTTTTTAACAGATGAAGCCTGGCTGACCCTGACACTTCGATGGGGGAGTTTCATGTTTGTGCTTGCTGCGGCGAATGAATGGGCATGGCGCAATCTGAGCGATGAAGGATGGGTTAGTTTCAAGATTTTTGTGGTGGCACCTGCCACTGCCTTATTTATGGCAGCCCAAATCCCGATTACCCTTCGATCACGGATTGGTAAAGATGACAGGATAAAAGGCGCCTAGCGGCGCTTTATCATATAGCCAAGCACTGGCAAGTGAAGCGCGATATCGCCGATTTGTTCATCATGCAAATCAAGCGAAATGCGAGTCTCATCCAGAAACCGCAAACGCCCTGTGATATCAGGATCAGCTGTATCCCCTGCTTGCCTGACCACAACCTCATCACCAACGGTTAGATTTTGCGGGTTGTAACAGGCAATGCCTGTCGGGCTTTGAGGCTGTGCATGAGCGGCTATTTCTAGTGCCTGTTCTGCTGATAAATCAGATGACGTGCCATGGCCGATATCTGTCATAGCCTGTTCAATCTCCATTAAATTCGGAAATTGTGACAGAAATTCAGGGCCCCTGTCCCACCTTCCGTGAATAAACCATAACAGATAATGCAAATTGGCATCTGCCTGATTAGGCTGGCTGCCAAATAAAAAGGGGCCGTTTTGGGCGGCGTGTGATTCTATCATGGACAAGCCTGCCTGTAATTGCGCTTCAAATGCAGGCAGATCTGCTTTCATTTGCTCTTTGGTCCATCCTTTGTCGAAATAGATAGAGCCTCTGTCATTGATAAAGCCTTCTGGTGCGCCGTCCATCGCATGGGTAAGAATCAGGCGAACACACAAGCTGAATAATACTGATTCACAATAACCTGCCATCATCATTGACAGGCCGTTCATTAATTTTGGTGTTTCAATCACCTCATCAAGCATGCGAAAGATATTTTGACTATCGCCGTAAATATCTGCGCCTATCTGGGCAACCGGCGTGCGCCGATAGCCGCCTGTTAAAGGCATAAGTAATGGTTTTGGCGGCACACGCGGGATTTCAACTGACTGCCAGGTAGCTGATTTCATGCCAAAAGCGCAACGCACTTTTTCAGCTACTGGTGATTGGGGATAATGATGAAAAATAATATCAGGCATGAATCATTCCTTTATAAGGCAGGCAGGCTTTGTAGCCAGACACGTCCCGGCCCTGTCAGAGAGGCCACATATTGACCATTTGAAAGCTGTTCTAATTCAAAGCTAATGCTTGTCTCCATCGCGGCAAGAGCGCGGGCATCTATCTGAAGGCAATCATCTTTGTCTTCAAGGCTGATGGGGAATAAATCACCCCTCATGAAGGCAATTAAAATGCCCTCGCCGCCTGCCTGATATAAGCGGTAAGGATTCACCATGTCATCAAGAGTCAAGTCAAGCAAATTTGTTAAGCTTATCTGTTCTGTGGCAGCGAATAAACTGGCAGATGATAATATCAGGCCGGTACGGTGAAGCTGCATATCAAAGGCAATCAGAGAGCCTGTGCTGCTTGGTGAGAGATAGAGAATCTCTGTCTCATCACTGTGATTATCATATAGATCAAACCCATCATAATCAGATGATTGCGTGACGGCGATTTTAGGTGATTTGGCAAGAAAGGCACCATGTGCCGCTATGATCTGGCAAGAGGACGGGCATTCAAATTCAAGCGCTGGTGATGTGCCTTCGATGATGCGATAGCGGGCAATCATAGCCGGTGTCTGTTTTTTGTCTGTATCATCAGACATTGGTTGAGATTGCGAAATTGTTGGCTCGTCAGTCATTCATCACATCCGTCTATGCATGTGTAAAGCCCTGCCAGTGCAGATAGGCTGCAAGGCGCGGACAAATCTTCATTGCTGTGAGCTTACGACATACAAGCGCCATTCAGCAATATGATGAGGTGATTTTATTGTAATCTTCTTATCATGCGTCTTTCGTAAGATAAATGTGGATGATTTTACAAAAGGAGAGAGTTTTATGGCCAGGATGATGAGTGATATCATGACCCGCAGACAAGAGATAAGGCCATTCGCACTGGCGGCTTTGGTGATCTTTGCTATGATGATGAGCGCTTCGGTGAGTTTTGCCGCAGGCAGTTATGAGGCGCCAAAAGAATCAGAAAGCGCTTCCAAAAAAGAGATAAAAAAATTTCCCATGCATGAGGCTATGCGTGCCGCCAAATTAGCGCTGTCTGAGCCAGATTATAAGGCAGCACTTGAATCATTAGAGTTGGTGATTATTGATCAGCCTGATAATCCTGATGCGTGGAATCTAAAAGGCTATTCTCACCGCAAACTTGGTCAAAATGATCTGTCTATGGCAGCATATGAAGAGGCGCTGAGGCTTGATAAAAATCATAAGGGCGCTCTGGAATATCAGGGTGAGCTGTATTTGACTCTTGGCCAGTTAGAAGAGGCTGAGGATAATCTGCGCAGGATACGCAATCAATGCTCTTATATCTGCCTTGAGCGGGACATGTTAATCAAAGCGATTGAGCGCTATAAAAAATCACAAAATTAAAAGTGCGTCAAAAAAGGGGCGCGTGGCTTTTTAGAAAAGATGCTGGCTGTCAACTTCAGCCAGCTCTTCGATTGTCTCAACACCAAGCTGCACCATGGTGTTTGATAATTCTTCGAGCAAAACATCGCCTGTGTGATGGGCACCTTTGACACCAAGCGCGGCGACTCCCATCAAAAAGGCACGACCAAGGAAACAGAAATCTGCACCAAGCGCTATGGCTCTGGCTATATCAAGGCCAGAGCGCAATCCTGAATCAATCGCCAAAGTGACTTGTGGGCCAAGCTTTTTGCGAAGCCCCGGCAATTGCGATATTGGTGATGGTGCGCAATCAAGCTGTCTGCCGCCATGATTTGACAGAACAAGCCCATCAAGCCCAGCGTCAAGAGCGCGGCGGCAATCTTCGTAATGCAGTGGGCCTTTCAATAGCATGGGGCCATCCCACATATCACGCAAATCGCTCAGATAATCCCATGTCAAAGATCCATTTAATTCACTTCCGATAAATTTGGTGATATTGCTAAGCGCTTCTTTAGAGGCATAGGGCTCCATATTACGGAACCGGAATTTGCCACCTTGTGCCAATGCTGCCATGGCCCATTGCGGGTGCATGGCTGCCTGCCATAAGACGCGCAAGGTGGGGCTTGATTCAGAGCGTGAGCCAATGGGGGCACCGGCAATACGCATTTCTTCGCGCCTGCTTGGGCCGGGCACATCTGCTGTCAGGATTAATTTTGTAAAACCTGCTTTTTTCGCGCGCGCCATCAAATCCCAGGCTAATTCACGGTTATTTGCGGCATAGAGCTGAAAAAACCCTTTATCACCTGCAAGTGGTCCAATCTGTTCAACAGAGGCGCCTGCCACTGTGCTAAGGGCGTAGCCGTAACCGCTTTTTTGCGCTGCTTTGGCAAGAGCGGCTTCAGAGCCAGGCCAAATCAAAGAAGACAGGCCGATAGGCGCCACCGAAAAAGGGGCAGAAAATGTGGTGTCCAGAAAATTCAACGCCAGATTGGTTGGCACACGCCCTCTCATAAAGCGAGGCAGTAATTTCACTGTCTGATAATCTGTCATTGTGGCATCACGTGCCGCGTTCTGACCTGTGCCTGAAAATAAGTACGCGCCCACAAAAGGTGGTAGTCTTTTTTGTGCCTGTTTTTCTAAATCAGAAATACGAGGGAATTTGGTCATATAATGTGACATGACGCCCGTTTCTTATCTTCAACAATCTTCCAAAATTCATCGCGAAACCCTATCCCAATTCTTGTGATTTACCAAGTGTCTGCTTTTCTTCAGATGAAATAATCTGGCAAAAAAGACACCGCAGGCAAAGGTGCTTTATCGGCCCCTTGCCTAAAAGCCGTCAAATTTCCGAACAGGCGAGCCTTTGATGAATTGTTCTATAGCCTCTTTCATCTGACCATAAAACACATCCATCGTCTGAGAGGTGACATAGCCAATATGTGGGGTCATCACCAAATTTGGGGTCTGGCGCAATATAGCGTCTGATGGCAGTGGTTCTGTATCAAAGACATCTGTGGCAGCCGCGCGAACAGAGCCGGTTTTTAGCGCCTTTATCAAAGCGTCACTGTCAATAATGCCAGAGCGTGACGTGTTTACAAGACAAGCGGTTGGTTTCATCATTGATAATTCTGCCTCGCCTATCAGATGGCGTACCCTGTCTGACATTTTGAGGTGAACAGAGATAAAATCAGATGTTTGGAAAAAGACATCTTTGGGCGCGTATTGCACCCCGACTTCATCACATCTGTCTTTTGTGAGATTTTGTGACCATGCCTGCACATTCATGCCATATGCCTTGCCAAGAGAAGCGATTTGAGAGCCAAGACGCCCCAAACCAAGCACACCCAAAGTTGTGCCGCGCAAATCAGAGCCTGTTGAGACCTGCCATCCGCCTTGTGTCATAGAGGTGGCATTGGCAAAAATATCTCTTGCAAGCATGCCGATTAATGTCATCGCCAATTCAGCTGTGGCATGGCCGGGCGATTGTGTTCCCATGACCATTATGTTTTTTTCGCGAGCCGCCTGCTGATCAATAGACAAATTGCGCATGCCGCTTGTCACAATCGCTTTCAAATTGGGAAGTTGGTAAAGCAAGGCACGTGTCATCGGCGTGCGTTCGCGCATAATGCCAATGATATCATAAGGCGCAAGCCGTTCAACCAAATCGACACCTGTGAGAGTGTCCTGATAAAAATCAAGCTGATGGTGGTTTGCTAATGACTGCCAGTCTGCGCTTTTTGGTGCGTCATTTTGCCAATCATCAATAATGGCTATTTTCATCTTAATCCCCTTATCAGCGCAGCCCGTCAATGAGATGATCGCTGCTTGCATAATTGCCTGTCATTACTTACAAGATATGACGCAGTTGACAATCGTTTCAAGAGAGTAAAGTGCCAGCGCATTATCTTGCCACATATTTATCTGGCGATGCCAGTATAAAGCACTGCTTTATGAGCCAGATTATCCTGTTAGGCCTGTGGCTTGTGCTTGGGGTTTTATATCTTACTTTGATCGGGCCAATGGTCAATATTGCCCTTTATGTCATCAGCGTAAATATCATTTCATTCATAACAGGCGCGATTGCCATTTATGGGGCGAGCCTGACGTCTCATAGTATTAGCCAGAGTTTTCATCAGGCCAGCTGGAAATTTTTGCTGAGATTTATCAATTTTTTGTTTTTATTTGCCGGCATTGTCATTGTTATTCTGGTGGCATCTGGCGAAGTGAGCTGGATGGTCTATTTCTATCAGGGCATTTACCGGTAAGGCAGAGCGTATCATAAAGGGGTTATGATGGATTTGATCATTTTTGATAAAGATGGTGTGTTGCTTGATTTAACGCAAACATGGCTGCCTGTGGCGCGTGATATCACCCATTATATCTCAGAACTGACAGATCATGAGGTGCCTGCTTCGGTGTTTCAGGACATCATTGGTATTGATGAAGCAAGCGGCAAAATCGATCCTGACGGGCTATTTGCGGCAGGGTCTTTTTTAGATCAGCAAGCTGCCTTTGCAGTGCGCAGACCGTCTCTGGCACCGCTATTTTCAACCGAAGCTTTTGGTGCCAGAATCAAAGCCATTGTGGATAATAACGCTGCCCGTCCCCCTGCCCCTTTAGGTGATATAGCCACCAGCCTGACAAGATTGGCAGATATGGGCTATCAGATGGCGGTACTGACAAATGATTCTGAGGCCTCTGCCAGACGGTCCCTTTCGGCACTTTCTGTCTCGTCCTTTTTTACGCATATCATTGGCTATGATTCAGGCTATGGCGGCAAGCCTGCCCCTGAGGGGTTTCTGGCTATTTGTGAATGGTGCGGTGTTTCAGCGGATAAGACCATTATGGTAGGAGATACAGGCGCTGACAGAGCGGTTGCAAAAGCAGCAGGCGCCGGACGCTTTATTGGTATCTCACAAACCTATCCAAAGCCGACCAAAGCGCTTGAAGGAGTGCGTGATATATTGCCGTCTATTGAAGGGCTGGCAGCACAGATTGGGCCAAAGACTGACTAGCCGACAAAGGCTTTTTCCAAGACATAGGTTGCAGGCTTAGAATTGGCACCTTCTTCGAGACCGGCTGTCTCTAATAATGCTTTGACGTCATTATTGAGCCCCATTGAGCCACAAATCATCACACGATCATGGGCAGGATCAAAAGCAGGCACATTCAAATCGTTAAAAAGACTGCCATCTTCAATCAGCGTGGTTATGCGGCCCATCTTTGGACTTTGCTGACGTGTTGTGGTTGGATAGTAACGTAGTTTTTCACGTGCTAACTCACCAATAAGTGGGTCTTGCTTTGTTTGGTCAATCAGCCATTTTCCATAGAGCAATTCATCTGTATCACGGCATGTATGTGTGAGGATGACATCTTCAAATTGCTCATAAACCTCCGGGTCTCTTATCAATGAGGCGAAAGGCGCGATCCCTGTGCCTGTGGCGATCATGTAAAGGCGCTTGCCGGGAATAAGCGCATCAAGCACCAATGTGCCAACTGGCTTGGTCTTCATAATGATATGACTGCCGGGCTGAATATTCTGTAATTTTGACGTTAACGGGCCGTCCTGAACTTTGATGGAATAAAAAGACAATGTTTCAGACCAAAAAGGCGCGGCGATAGAATAAGCGCGAAGCAAAGGTTTGCCATCGTCATTTAACAAGCCAATCATCACAAATTCACCAGAGCGAAACCGAAAGCTTGCCGGGCGTTCAACTTCGAAATGAAAGAGCCTGTCATTCCAGTGCCTGACTGATAAGACTTTCACAGCGTCTTTGGTTTCAGGCGGCACGCCTACGTCTGATAAGGGGTTTGTGTCATGCTTTGTCATATTCATAATAACCGTTTGGCAAAAATAGTCTGGTTGCAGTCATGCGCCCCGATATATCAGCCAGTGGGCAGATAGTGTCAATTGCCATCACGGGAAAAACCTTGCCTGCAAATGGACAAAGATAAAAAAACTTACCCTTTACCCCTTACCCGTTATTGACTGAAGCTTTTGAGATAGGCAATCACATTTTGCCTGTCAGCCGGTTTGCGCAAGCCGGCAAAGGCCATCTTTGTGCCTTTGAGATATTTTTTCGGAGCGGTAAGATAACCGTCAAGCGTCTCTTCATTCCAGATAATATCTGAGGCGATCATCGCTTTTGAATATTTTTTATAGCTCTCAAGACTGCCTGCTTTGCGGCCAATGATATTCACAAGATGCGGGCCAGTTTTGTTTTTCTCAGACTCAACGACATGGCAGGCTTTGCATTTTTTGAACACTTTTTCACCTGCTGCGATATCCCCTGCGAGCGCATGAGAGGCGCCGCCAAAAAGACTGGCAATCAGAAGCGTTTTAGCAACAGTATTTGCAAGATGTTTTGCAAGATGTTTTGATGGCAATTTTATCAGGGTCATCACAGGAATCCTTCATCCGATTACTTACCGATTATATAAGGTTATTGGGCCAAAATCTCAACCCATTGACGTCAGGTCTTTTTGCCGCGCCTCATACAACTTTTCCTGCCTATATTTTAACCATCAAGCTTTGAAATTTAGCATTGACTAACTTCATAAGCAGTGTAACATGTTAAAAGCTTAACCATATATGAGATACAGCGCCCTATTCCATGACCTTACTGACGGCCAACCAGACATTGCCATTGCTTTTGCAACGCCAGACAAGATTTCCTGTGATCTTAGTCCTGCTTGCCGGCTGGCTTGCCATATGGGCATTTCTGGACCAGGCATTTGCGCAAGTGATTATCTCTACCATCGCTGATGCTTACTTACAGGTCACCACCTTTGTGGCTGCGACTTTGTTGTTTTTCTATGGGCTTGAACGTGTTTTTGGCATAAGCGCGCTTCGTATATTGTCACAATCAGGCAAATGGCAGGTGCCAATGGCAGCGGCCCTTGGTGCCCTTCCCGGTTGTGGTGGTGCGATTATTGTTGTTACAAATTATGTATCTGGCAGGCTTAGCTTTGGCGCGGTGCTTGCCACTTTGACGGCGACAATGGGGGATGCAGCCTTTTTGCTGATCGCCAAAGAGCCAATGACAGGTCTGTTAATCATGGCAATTGGTCTGGTGGTTGGCACGATCACAGGCATGTGTGCTGACAAGATTCATGGCCGTGATTTTCTGCGCCCGTCATACAGTGAGGCGGGGACACAAAACGCAGCTGAGGTGCACAGCAGACAAGATGCCCCTGATTTTGTGAATAAGCTGTGGCTGATAGCCATTGTGCCTGGCATTATCCTTGGGATTTGCGGGGCATTTCAGATTGATCTAGACCCGCTTTTCGCCAATTCAGTCACTGATCAGCCTGTGACATTATTTGGCTTTGCAGCAGGTCTTTTATGCTTTGCTATGTGGTTATTGCCGCGTTTTGTGCGCCGTACTGCCTCTGGCGGAACTTCGCATGACAGTGCGGCAGGTGATACTCCTGTCATATGGCGCCAGACCATCGCTGATACCAATTTTGTCACCGGCTGGGTGATCATCGCCTTTTTGATTTTCGAAGTCTCTTTATTTGCAACCGGTTATGATTTGACGAATTTATTTGACGGGGTTGCTTTGTGGGTGCCTTTGATTGCGGTTGTGATAGGCTTATTGCCGGGTTGCGGGCCGCAAGTATTGGTCACAAGCTTATATCTGGCAGGGATTGTGCCTTTGTCTGCGCAAATTGGTAATGCCATCAGCAATGATGGTGATGCTTTATTCCCTGCCATTGCCCTTGCCCCTAAGGCTGCGTTGGTTGCCACATTCTATTCAACGCTACCTGCCCTGCTTCTTGCCTATGGGTGGTATTTTTATCACAATTAAGGCTGATAAATCTGAGCCGCATAGCTGTGCGGGACGCGCTTTGCCTGTTCAAGCCAATGTTGCTGCGGCATTTTTTCTGCCTGTTCAGATGTAATCAGGACGCCGTCAAAGCCTGATTGACGTGCATGGCGATATTGATCGCATACAAGCGCACCAACAGCGATAAGCCTGCCCTGATAGCCTGCATCACGCAAAGAGCGCGCAAGGGAAAAACCGCGCCCGTCAGCCGCGCTTGAAAAAGGAATATGAATCTCTGCCTCAGAATAAAGGGCGCCTATCACCTCTTGCGGGTTATCTGTGACAGATAAAAGAGGTGCCTGTTGCCCTGTTTGTGCAGGCCAGGCTTCAAACCCCTTATCAGTGACGTAAATATCAGTCATCATATAAAGCCTTTTTGAAAGGGGTAATGCCAACGCGTTTGAAGTAAGCAAGGAATGTTTCTGCTGATGAGTGCCTGTGGGTGAGATAATGCGTAATGATGACCTCAATCGCGCCCAAAATATCTTCATAAGAAAAGCCGGGCCCGGTGCGCTCGCCAATAGCGGCATCCTCACTGGCATCACCGCCAATTGTGATCTGATAATTTTCGACACCTGCCCTATCAAGGCCCAAAATACCAATATGACCGACATGATGATGACCGCAGGCATTAATGCAACCAGATATCTTGATCTTCAAAGGCCCGATGTCATGCTCTGATTTCAGTTTTTCGAAATGCGTTGCAATATTTTGCGCAACCGGAATAGAGCGCGCGGTTGCAAGACTGCAATAATCAAGCCCGGGGCATGCGATGATATCTGATATCAGGCCAATATTTGCGGTCGCAAGATCTGCTTGTGATAAGCTTTGATAGATAGCGTATAAATGCGCCTTTGGCACATGAGGCAAAATGATATTTTGCTCATGGCTGACGCGCAATTCATCATAGGCAAATTCTTGCGCCAGAGACGCCATCACGCGCATCTGAGCAGCAGAGGCATCACCCGGCGTTGCCCCGTGCTTTTTCAAGGATATGGTGACAGATACATGGGCAGGGTCTTTATGCGCACTCACAGATTGCGCCATCCATGAGGCAAAGTTGTAAGACAAGCTTGCCTTTTCATCCAGATCATTTGCCATGTCATCAGAAAAAACGGGGGCGCTTGAGAAATCTGGCGGGGCAAAATCACTTGTTATTCTGGCAAGCAGGCTTTGTGACAACGGTTTATGCTGCGCTTTGGTTGCATTGAAATGGTTTGTGATCATCTCTTTGGCCTTTGCAAGACCATGTTCCTGAACCAGAATTTTAATCCGTGCTTTATATTTATTATCACGCCTGCCATGCAGGTTGTAGATATGCATGACAGATTCAAGATAGGCCAGTAAATCAGCCTTTGGCACAAAGTCAGCGATTTCCTGACCTTTGAGAGGGGTGCGCCCGAGACCGCCCCCAATCAAAATCCGGTAGCCAGTCCTGCCGGCGGCATTTTTGACAATCTGAATCCCGATATCATGAAAAGAGATAACCGCTCTGTCCTGTGCGGCGCCTGTGACAGCGATTTTGAATTTACGAGGCAAAAAGGCAAATTCAGGGTGCGCTGTTGACCATTGGCGCAATAATTCTGCTGTTATGCGGGGATCTTCAATTTCATCAGGCGCGGCGCCGGCAAAGTGATCAGCTGTGACATTTCGAATGCAATTGCCGGACGTCTGTATTGCATGCATATCAACATGGCTGAGCGCATCAAGCACATCACCAACATCCTGAAGCTTCATCCAGTTAAACTGGATATTTTGACGGGTGGTAAAATGGCCATAGCCCTTATCCCATTTTTCCGCAATATCAGCCAATGTGCGCATCTGGGCAGATGACAAGGTGCCATAAGGGATGGCCACGCGCAGCATATAGGCATGAAGCTGAAGATAAAGGCCATTTTGCAGACGAAAGGGCTTATATTCTTCTTCGGTCAGGACGCCGTCAATGCGCCTTTGTGTTATCGAACGGAATTCAGAGACTCTGTCTTTGATGAAGTCTTTATCAAAATCTTGATAGTGATACATGGTATCATCTCACTTTGCTGGTGTCAGGCAATCTGTTGTTTGCCATGGTGATAATTGGTCGGGCCCTTGGCACGTAATTGTTCTTTGAAAGAAAGCGGCGTTAATTTGTCAGCAAGGGGTATGACATAAAGGCCTACCGCTTCATGTGCTGTCAGGGTGGTCAGATGATCTGCCTGTGATTGCGCTTCATCAGATTGCACATAGGGTTTGGCATCTGCCAGATGAGGCGACCAATGGGCAGAAGTCGAGAAATAGACCACATCACCTGTCAATAAGTCATTTGCCGTTATGACAAAAAAGGCAGGGTTTTGTTTGCCTCTGAAGGGGTTAAACTGACGTTTTGACATCTGTCGCTACCTCTGAGGCATCGTGAATATTCAGGGAATTGGCCTGTATGGCATGAGGGCGCAAACCGAGATATATAATCGCAGGACCTTTAATGTCTGATTGTGCGATATCCCGCGACAGATTATCCAGCGTGGTCACAAGCCATCTTTCATTGGTGCGTGAAATATTTTCTGCCACCGTCACATAAGTCTCTGACGGGGCGCCATGCATTAACAGCCGCCCTGCCAGATAGCTGCTTGCCCCGATGGCCATATAAATGGCGGCGGTGAATTGGGCGCTTGCCAAGCCTTTGGCCATTTCACGCCAATCATAATCAGCAAACCCATTCACATCATGGCCGGTCAGAATCCTTGTGCCTGAATTGCGGCCACGCCTTGTCAATGAGGCGGACATTACAGACGCTCCGGCAGCGGCGCTTGTCAGACCTGCGGCAACCTGAAAAGGAATATCATGTTCACAAAGCGCTGCGATTTCTTCATCCAAACGGCCATAGATTGTGGCATCTCCGGATTTCAGACGTATGACCTTATGCCCTGCTTTGGCTTTCTCAATCATCAGGGAATGAATATCTTCCTGACGCCATGATGCGCCATAGGCTGATTTGCCAACCTCTATGACCTCTGCCTCTCTGCGGCAGAGCTCTAACACCTCAGCAGAGACAAGCCTGTCATGCAATATCACATCACCATCATGAAGAAGACGGCGGGCCTGCATGGTTAGCAAATCAGGGTCACCCGGGCCGGCACTTACAAACCAGAGGGTCTGTTGTGGCGCCTTTTCTTGATTTTTGAATTCTGCCATTAAGGATTTGGCATATTTTGTGACAGCTTGCGTGGTATTGGCAGATGGCGGGTGCGAAAAATATCGTTTCCAAAAAACACGCCTTTGTGCCGGTGTCAGCGTCTTTGATACCATCTCGCGCATCTTGCCTGCATATTGTGCAATCAAACCAAGTGACTGAGGCAGGCGTTCTTCAAATTCCTGTTTGAGAAGCCGTGCCAAAACAGGCGCGGTGCCTTCTGTACCAAGGGCAATGGTGACAGGCGATCTGTCAATGATGGCAGGCGTTGTAAAGCTGCTATGTTTGAGGTCATCAATCACGCAATAAGGCACAGATGTTTTTGATAATAAGGATAACAGAGACGTGTCAGCTTCTGTGAGATAGACAAATGCCAATGGCGCGTGCGCCTCATCATCTATGTCAGAGGCACAAAAGAGGCGCTCACATCTGGTAAAGCGGTCTTTGTTCTCTTCTAAATAGTGCGCATAAGATGGCTCTGGCTTATCAGCATAGATTTCAATGATAGCGTTTGATTTTGCCAACAGGCGCGCTTTGGCAATGGCGTCATCATCATTGCCGATAACGGCCACCCGCCTGTTATCCACTTTTAGAAATAAAGGAAAATGCCTCATTAACACCCTCTCCTGTCCAAGGAAGGGGAGTGTCTTTGAAGAATTTTCATATCTCAACAGGGAATTTACGCCTAGAGACAAATATTTCACAATGCCAGTCAGTGACAGGCAAAAATTATCAATTTTCGTCCCTGTGAGAGGAAATCATTTATAAAAAAACGCGCCCTACCACTTGTGCAAGGCGCGTTTTGATTATGTCAAATAAGCTCTGGTAAGCTTGTGTTGCTTATGCGCCTTGTTGCGGGCGCATATCTGATTTGCTGATACCAGCCACAGCAACCGGCTTTTTCATTGCATCACGGCGGAAAGGCTCACCCAATTCCTGATTCAACAACACCTCGATAAAGGTGGTTGTTTTATCATTCATCTGGGCATCAACCGCTGCTGCAAGAGCATCTTCAAGCTCAGCCATAGAAGAGACCTGAACACCTTTGACGCCGCATGCTTCGGCAATGCCGGCATATTTCACATCTGTATCAAGCTCTGTGCCAACAAAATTATCATCAAACCACAAAGTTGTGTTGCGCTTTTCTGCGCCCCACTGATAGTTACGGAAGATGATCATCGTGATTGGCGGCCATTCATTACGACCAATGGCTGTCATCTCATTCATTGAGATACCGAATGCGCCATCACCGGCAAAGCCAACGACCGGCACATCAGGGCGACCAATTTTAGCACCCATAATCGCAGGCAGGCCATAACCGCACGGGCCAAATAGGCCAGGTGCCAGATATTTACGGCCAGCTTCGAAAGTTGGGTAAGCATTACCAATCGCACAGTTATTGCCAATATCTGATGAGATGATGGCTTCTTTTGGCAAGGCTGAGGTAATCGCGCGCCATGCCATACGAGGTGACATTTTGCCTGGCTCTCTGCTGCGGGCGCGTTCATTCCATGTTGTACCAGGATCATCATCTTCATGATCTAAAGATGTCAATTCTTGTGCCCATGATGATTTTGTCTGAGCAATCATAGATTTGCGTTCTGCTCTGCCTGCATCACCTGCTGCATCACCTAGCTTTTCCAGAAGTGAGTCAGCCACTTTTTTCGCATCGCCAACAATACCAACTGTGACAGGCTTTGTCAGGCCAATGCGATCAGGGTTGATATCAACCTGAATGATTTTGGCATCTTTTGGCCAGTAATCAATACCGTAACCTGGTAGGGTCGAGAACGGATTTAGTCTGGTACCTAATGCCAATACAACGTCAGCTTTGGAAATAAGTTCCATGCCCGCTTTTGAGCCGTTATAGCCAAGAGGGCCGGCAAATAAAGGATGTGAGCCGGGGAATGCATCATTATGCTGATAACCACAACAAACAGGGGCATCCAAACGCTCTGCCAGTTTCATAGAGGCTTCGATAGCGCCGCCAATCACGACCCCTGCCCCATTTAGCAATACAGGGAATTTGGCGTTTGACAACATGTCAGCTGCCTGCTGAAGCGCATCTTCACCGCCGCCCGGGCGCTCAAATTCAACAATAGCAGGTAATTCAATATCAATGACTTGTGTCCAGAAATCACGAGGCACGTTAATCTGCGCCGGTGCTGAGGCACGCTTTGCCTGCAAAATCACGCGGTTCAGCACTTCAGCGATACGAGAGGCATCACGCACCTCTTCCTGATAAGCGACCATATCTTTGAACAACGCCATCTGTTCAACTTCCTGAAAGCCACCCTGACCAATGGTTTTATTGGCAGCCTGCGGTGTCACCAAAAGCAATGGGGTATGGTTCCAGTAAGCTGTCTTTACCGGTGTCACAAAATTAGTGATACCAGGGCCGTTCTGTGCAACCATCATTGACATTTTGCCAGAGGCACGTGTGAAACCATCAGCCATCATGCCTGCGTTACATTCATGGGCAGCATCCCAAAAGGTAATGCCTGCCTGTGGGAACAAATCCGAAATCGGCATCATCGCAGACCCAATAATCCCAAATGCATGCTCAATACCGTGCATTTGCAATACTTTTACAAAAGCTTCTTCTGTTGTCATCTTCATGGAAATATCCCTCCCACATGAAATAATATGTTTATCACCACAAAAGGCGCCCCATCATTTACAGGCCGTTTGTGGTGACTAGATACGCATAATCGTGATGATAAAATTGCCTTATGCGCAAGCGTAATGATAGAACCAGTTGTGTCAATATTTAATACCAGAGAGATGGTTTTTTGAAGGAACGACATCGTCTGGTGCCTGAACAACCGCTAGACGTCTATGAGAAGTTTCCATAAAATAGCGACAAATGGGATGGCGGCCATCGCGCCGGTAAGGATAAAGAGATAGGCAATTTAAGATGACTGATCGTAAAGCGTTTGAGAGATGGCATGCACAAATCGCAAAAGAACTGCGCCTGCCATCAGCAGATTCTGATGAGGTGCCGGTAAAGCAGACATTGGAAAATATCCCTATAAAGCCTGTCTATACACAAGATGATATAGATGGGTTAGCGCATATGGGCAATCTGCCGGGTCAGGCGCCTTATACAAGGGGGCCACGTGCCTCTATGTATGTCGGCAGGCCGTGGACCATCCGCCAATATGCCGGATTTTCAACAGCGCGTGAGTCGAATGCCTTTTACCGCAATGCCCTTGCGGCGGGCCAAAAGGGGCTGTCTGTGGCTTTTGATCTGGCAACCCATCGCGGCTATGATTCAGATCATGACCGTGTTGTTGGTGATGTTGGCAAGGCTGGCGTTGCCATTGACAGCGTCGAAGATATGAAAATCTTATTTGATGGCATCCCGCTTGATCACATGTCTGTTTCCATGACCATGAATGGTGCTGTTTTGCCTGTCTTGGCTGGCTTTATCGTGGCTGGCGAAGAACAAGGCGTACCCCTTGAGGCCCTATCAGGCACCATCCAGAATGATATTTTAAAAGAATTTATGGTGCGCAATACCTATATTTACCCACCAGAACCATCTATGCGGATTGTCTCTGATATTATCGGCTTTACCGCCGCCCATATGCCGAAATTTAATTCAATTTCCATTTCTGGCTATCACATGCAAGAAGCAGGCGCCAATAATGTGCAAGAATTGGCTTTCACATTGGCAGATGGCCTTGAATATGTCAGAACCGCTTGCCGCAATGGGATGAAAGTGGATGATTTTGCCCCGCGCCTGTCCTTCTTTTTTGCCATTGGTATGAATTTCTTTATGGAAGCTGCCAAATTACGCGCCGCACGCACCCTGTGGGCCAGATGGATGGAAAAGCTGTTTGACCCGCAAGATCCGCGCTCTTTAATGTTGCGCACCC
This sequence comes from Puniceispirillaceae bacterium (SeqCode), assembly GCA_049889495.1. Taxonomy (GTDB): domain Bacteria; phylum Pseudomonadota; class Alphaproteobacteria; order Puniceispirillales; family Puniceispirillaceae; genus UBA685. Next base: position 30,358 of record JBMHDH010000014.1, read on the forward strand.
ATTGCCAGACATCTGGGGCCTCTTTGCAAGAACAAGACCCCTATAATAACGTTATTCGCACCACCATTGAGGCAATGGCGGCCGCCCTTGGCGGCACCCAGTCTTTGCATACCAATTCTTTTGACGAAGCGATTGCCCTGCCAACACCTTTTTCAGCGCGCATAGCCAGAAACACCCAATTAATTTTGCAAAATGAAGCTGGCATCACAGATACCGTTGATCCGCTAGCAGGCTCTTATTATGTAGAAAGCCTGACCGACCAGCTGATTGAAAAAGCAGACGCGCTGATTGCCCAAGTCGAAGAGATGGGCGGCATGACAAAGGCCGTGCAATCTGGCTTTCCAAAGGCTGAGATTGAAAAAGTGGCAGCCGCACGCCAAGCGCATATCGATAGCGGCGCACAAGTGATTGTTGGGGTGAATAAATTCCAACCAGAAGAACGCACCGATATTGATGTGTTGGAAATTGATAATAAAGCTGTCAGAGACAGCCAAATCGCCCAATTAAAGGCGATCAAAGCCAAACGTGATGCCAGCGCAGTAGAGGCCGCCTTACAAGCTTTGCGTGATGCCGCCACATCAGGCGAAGGCAATTTATTGGCTTTGAGCATTGCGGCCATGCGTGCAAGAGCGACCGTTGGAGAAGTCTCAGACGCGCTTGGTGATATTTATGGTCGTCATCGTGCCACCATCAAGCTGGTCAGCGGTGTGTACCTTGAAGAATTTGGGGATGACCCTATTTTTGAGAGCATTCGTTCTGCCTTAGGCGCGTTTGAAGAGATCACAGATACCGCCCCATCCTTATATATGGCAAAGCTTGGCCAAGATGGCCATGACCGCGGGGCCAAAGTGATCGCTGGTGCTTTTTCGGATATGGGCATCGACGTTCATGTTGGGGAATTATTTGAAACAGCCGAAGAAGCTGCCGAAAGCGCCATCGCGCTTGGCGTCCATATCATTGGCATTTCCACCCTTGCCGCTGGTCACAAAACCTTGATCCCACAATTAATTGCGCAGCTGAAAGACAAAGGCGCAGAAGATATTATGGTGATTTGTGGCGGCGTGATCCCTGAACAAGATTACCAATTCTTATATGATGCAGGGGTAAAGGCGATTTTTGGACCTGGCAGTAATATCACAGAGGCTGCCCTCAAGACCATCGAGGCCGCAAGTGACCAGATGAGCCGTATGCATAATTACCGCCAGGCGAGATTATCATAAAATGGCCTAACGCTCTTATAGCTTTAGCCCTCTTGTCATCAAACGAACCATTCTTTGCGAAAAGCTGGCAACATCTGATGGGGTTTTGCCTTCAAGAATTAAGGATTGGTCAAACAACATATGCGCGGCATCTTCGACCAGATCTGCTTGTTGTTTGCCAGCTGTCATATCTTGCAAAGCCGTCACCAATTGATGATTGGGATTTAGCTCAAGGATACGCGGCATTTCGGTAAAATTCGGATCATGGGCACGCATCATGCGCTGCATCTGAATATCCATGCCATTTTCATCTGCAACCAAACAAGCAGGGCTATCTGTCAATGTTTTTGACACTCTGATATCTGCCACAGATCCGCCAAGCACCTCTTTCATTTTTGCAATCAAATCACTGATATCTGTTTCAACAACATCGGCGTCTGATGCCGCATCTTTTTTGGCGAAATTATCTAGATCCACACCGCCTTTGGTGATTGAGGCAAATGGTTTCCCTTCAAATTCACCAACCAACGGAAGCCAAAACTCATCGACAGGATCAGTGAAATACACAACCTCAATCCCGCGCGCCTTAAAGCCTTCTAAATGCGGGCTTAATTCCGCTTGGGTTAGGGATTCTGCGGATAAATAATAGATCGCATCTTGGCCTTCTGCCATGCGAGACACATAATCTGACAAGCCTGACAGCTCTGCACCAGCAGAGGTACGGAACCGCGCAATCTCAAGCAATTTTTCCCGATTATCGGCATCTTCATACATGCCTTCTTTTAGGACAATGCCAAATTGCTCCCACAAATTATCATAATCTTCGCGCTTTTTATCATGCATCTTCTTCAGCTCTGATAAAATACGGCGCACCACCGCTTTGCCAATTTTATCCAAGGTTTTATTGTGCTGAAGCAATTCTCGGCTGACATTCAAATCAATATCGGCTGTGTCCACGATGCCGCGCACAAAGCGCAACCATGCAGGGATCAAAGCCGCACAATCATCTGTTATAAAAACGCGGTTAATATATAATTTGACCTTTGGCTTTCTCGCTGGATCAAACAAATCATAAGGGCGCATTTGCGGGATACATAACAAATTGGTAAAGCTGACCGCGCCTTCAGATACATTATGCAAGGTCAAAAGCGGCTTGCCGAACCCTGCCCCCATATCAGCGAAAAAGGCTTCATAATCTTCCTCTGTGATCTCTGATTTTGGCTTTGCCCACAAGGCTGACCCTGAATTTAGACGACGCACCTCTTGCCCATCCACAAAATTGACAGGGTAATTAATGTGATCAGCATAGGTCTTAATGATATGACCAAGGCGCATTTCTTCTAGATAATCTTTTGCATCTTTTTTCAAATAAAGCGTGATCACTGTGCCATGATCTGCTTTTTCACTTGGGGTGATGCTATAGCCTGACCGCCCATCAGATGACCATAAAAAGGCAGCATCTGTGCCTGCTTTGCGCGACAAAACCTCAACCTTATCTGCGACCATAAAGGCAGAATAAAACCCAACACCAAATTGCCCAATCAAAGACAGATTTTCTGATTTATCTGTGCTGTTATTCAGCGCTTCCATGAATGATTTTGTGCCAGAACGCGCAATCGTCCCAAGGCTTTGGGCCATCTCTTCATCCGACATCCCAATGCCATTATCTGATATGGTCAAAGTCTTTGCCTTGGCATCTGCCAATAAGGAGATATGAAATTCATCTGTCAAATCAGACAGGCTTTTATCACTAACAGCCATATAACGCAGCTTATCCACCGCATCAGACGCATTCGAAATTAATTCGCGTAAAAAGATCTCTTTGTTCGAATAAAGAGAATGAATAACAATATCTAGGATTTTACCAGTATCAGCTTCAAAAGCATGTTGTGTCATGGACCGATCACCCTTTTGTAAAAAATGCCTTTGCATGATGGTTTTACCCATCCGCAAACTTGTTTGTTTTTTCACATATAAGAAGCCGTTTTTTACCTTCAAGAGTTGCCACGATGAAAGTCATATAAAAATGTACTCTCTTGCCTTTTGTGGATCAAGGGTTGCGGGCCTAACCTTTCTGCCCTAAATAGAGGCGAAGACCTTAAAGTTACGAATGTGAGTGATCATGGATAAAGACGTCAAAAAAATCCGCTCTTTGCGCAAAGGCGGTAGCCAGAAATTGACAAAATTGCGTGATGAATTAACCGATATGGCATGGGATTTAACAGAAAAAAACCACAAGCTGAAAGATCCTAAAATTGATCAAACACTTGTTTTGGTTGATAAATCTCTGGTGGAAATCGAAAAAGCATTAAGCCAATTAAACTCAATTTGGCTTGTTGATAAATCGGTTGCAAAAGTCAAAGCAGACGCGCTTCATAATTATAAATTCTAGCCCAAATGCGAAAACAACATTCGGCGTGTTAAACGCGTTGCTAGGGAACAAGGCCGCTCTTATCCATAAGGGCGGCTTTTTTATAACGCTACCTTTTCCAGCCCTTGCAAGGCCAGCAGATGATAATGGACACTGTCTTGCAACGCTTGCAAATCATACCCCCCTTCAAGCAAGCTGATCACCCGCCCTTGTGCTGTGGTTTCTGCCAATGCCACAAGGCGCGCTGTTACTTCATAAAAATCGTCACTTTTCAGATTGATATTGGCCAGCGGATCTGCCTGATGCGCATCAAAACCTGCTGATAAAATCACCAATTCTGGTCCCGCTTGGGTCAGCTGTTTGATCAGCAGGCCCCAAGCTTGCAAGAAATCTTGGCCATCCATGCCAGCTTGCAATGGCAGATTCATCACCGACCCTGCCCCCGTTTCTGAAGGATGACCTGTACCAGGGAAAAGCGGCATTTCATGGGTTGAGGCATAAAAACAATCTGGCCGATCCCAAAAGGCAGCTTGCGTGCCATTGCCATGATGCACGTCAAAATCAATGACGGCCACGCGTTCCACACCATACTGTGTTTGCGCGTAACGTGCGGCAATTGCGGCATTGGAAAAAAAGCAAAATCCCATTGCCTTATCAGGCTCTGCATGATGGCCTGGCGGACGCATTGCCACAAAGGCTCTGTCATCTTGGCCCTGCAATAACGCATCTACCGCCGCGCAAGCTGCCCCTGCCCCGCGACGTGCGGCTTCAATGCTATGGGGGCTTAAAAACGTATCGCCATCAAGGGCACGCAAACCATCTTCTACATTCAAAGAAAACAGATGTTTCAAATACCCCTCATCATGCACCAACGCTAATTGCGCGTCTGTGGCAAGCGGTGCCTCAAAATAAGGCACATCATGGCACGTCTTTGCCAGCACATCTTGCACAGCTTTAATGCGTTCTGGTCGCTCTGGATGGCCATCTGGCACGATGTGATTGGCCGCTGATTTATGATGATAAAGCCGCATGATGACATCCTGCCTTTTGCTTAAAACCGATCTTTGCGGTGCCTGATTTCTGTAAAGACCGCCGCATCACTGGCATCTTGCATCCCAAGATGGACGCGAATAACCGCATCATCTGCGCGTAAAAAAGGATTGGTGGCATTTTCATCTGCAAGCGTGGATGGCACGGTTGGCACACCTTTTTCACCAAGCTCTGTGATCTGTTTTATCCGCTCTTGCAAAGCTGTATTATCAGGATCAATGGTGATGGCAAAAGCCGCATTTGCGGCGGCATATTCATGTGCGCTGTAAATCACAGTGTCATCTGGCAGGGCTTTCAGCTTTTCCAATGATTGCCACATCATTGGCCCATCCCCTTCAAATAAGCGCCCACAACCAAGGACAAATAAGCTATCTCCTGAAAAGAGCATCTTTTCCTGTGGCAGATAATAATTCATCATATCAAGCGTATGACCTGGGGTGGCGATGATTTTGACGGGCTGGCCCGCAAAGATAAATCCCTCCCCATCAGAGATCATCTGATCACAATATGTGGCAATCGCCTCTTTGGTGTTGGCAGGGCCCACAATTTTTGCCCCTGTGGCGGCTTTTAGATCTGCCAGCCCATCTGTATGATCCCAATGATGATGGGTGATCCAAATCTCGGTTAATGTGAAACCTGTCTTATCCAATGCCAATTGATAGCTCTCAGCACATCCCGCATCAATGGCCGCTGTTTGCCCTGTATCAGCGTCATGGAGCAAAAAGCCGTAATTATCGCTATGATAGGGAAATTGGTAACAAATTACCGCCATGAAATCCTACCAATCGCCTGTATTTGCCATTGAGGCCCATGGTTCTTGGGCTGGCAAAGGACCATTTTCTTGGATCAGCTCAACAGATACATTATCTGGTGACTTCACAAAGGCCATATGACCATCGCGTGGCGGACGGTTAATCACAACACCAGCATCCATCAAACGCTGGCAAACGGCATAGATATCATCAACCCGATAGGCCAAATGCCCCCATGAACGCCCTGTTTTATAAACCTCATCAGATCCCCAATTATAGGTCAGCTCCAATTCAGGGGCACGATGCGCTTCGGCCGCGTCCTTATCTTTCGGGGCCGCCAAAAAGATCAGGGTGAATTTGCCAGCTTCATTATCGACGCGTCTTGTTTCAATCAACCCCATTTTATTGACCCAAAAATCAAGCGATTCTTCGATATCTGTTATTCGTATCATTGTGTGAACATACCGCATGGTGATAGCCTCCGCTTATCAAACTGCCCCAGAATGAGGCGCAATATTTTAGGTTACTATTTGCCTAAAATACTGTAATCGGTCATCTTGTGAAAATGAAGTCTTTTGATCACATCATCATCAAAAAAGCAGAGAAAAGCGATTTTCCCCTTGTTGCGGAATTGCGTCACCGCCTTTGGCCACAAGATAGTGTGGCAGAGCATCAATCCGAATTACAAGAGCTGTCTGAAATCGCACCCTTATGTGATTTTATTGCCTATGACACAACATCTGATGGCGGATATGACACTGACGCAGCCGTGGCATTTGCTGAGGCAAGCATACGCCCCTATGCCAATGGCTGTCTGTATCGTCCTGTTGCGTTCCTTGAAGGCATTTGGTGCGCTTACGACTATCAAAATCTTGGCATTGGCGCGGCTTTGATTGCTGAGGTTGAAAAATGGGGTAAAGCGCAAGGGGCCAAAGAATTAGGGTCAGATGCCTATCTTGAAAATGAAACCGCACATAGCGCGCATGAAAAATGGGGCTTTGAGATGACTGAAAAGGTTGTCTATTTCAGGAAAAAATTGTAATTTCAGCCTTCGATCGTTATCACAGGACTAGTTTGGCACCTATGGCACTGCGTATTTTTTCTATTGAATCTGCTGATCAGTTACCGCTGTGGCAGAGACCTGTTGCCTTGCTCTTTGTGATGGCATTTGCGATGCCGCTTGCCTTTGCCACTTGGTCCGCCTTGCTGAATAATTTTGTGATTGAAGCTGCCAATTTCACAGGTGTTGAGATTGGCTGGCTTCAAACCGTTCGCGAAATTCCAGGCTTTTTGGCCATTGGTGTGATCGCGTTAATGTATCTTTTTAAAGAACAAAGCTTGGCGTTGATCTCGCTGATCATGCTAGGGGGCGCCACCATTATCACAGCGCAATTCCCCACATTTCAAGGCTTGCTGCTGACCACATTCATTGGCTCTGTTGGCTTCCATTATTTTGAAACGGTGAATCAATCTCTGCAATTACAATGGATTGCAAAAGACAAAGCCCCTGTGACATTGGGCTGGCTTGTGGCCTGTGGATCTGCGGCATCTTTGATTGCTTATGGGCTGATCACATTATTGTGGAAAAGCTATGATCTGTCCTATAATTTTGTTTATATGGCAGGCGGTGGCGCGTGTCTTTTATTGGCAATTTACAGCTATTTTGCCTTTCCGCAATTTCACTCACAATATCAGCAAAGAAAACAGCTTGTCCTGCGTAAACGCTATTGGCTGTATTATGCTTTGCAATTTATGTCAGGGGCACGTCGGCAAATATTTGTGGTATTTGCGGCCTTTATGATGGTTGAAAAATTTGGCTATGAGGTCCATCACCTGACCTTTTTGTTCTTGGTCAATTATCTTGCCAATATGGTGCTTGCCCCCTTGATGGGTCGCTTTGTTGCAAAATTAGGAGAACGCTTTGCCTTAGTGTTTGAATATGCAGGGCTTACCATCTTATTTTTACTCTATGGCGGCATTTATTATTTTGACTGGAGCGCATGGCTCGGTGCGGTATTATATGTGGTTGATCATTTGCTCTTTGCGCTGGCTTTTGCGTTAAAGACGTACTTCCAGAAAATCGCAGACCCAGAAGACATCGCCCCCACCGCTGCGGTGGCCTTCACCATTAATCATATCGCGGCTGTATTTTTGCCAGCCGCACTTGGGTATTTGTGGATTGTGGCACCAGATGGGGTTTATGTCTTGGCCGCCACTATGGCCTTTATCTCATTGGGGCTGGCTTGCCTCATTCCACGCCATCCTGAAAAAGAGCGCGAAACCATTTTTGCCATAGCACGGCAAAAAACAGCAAAGGCAGCCTAAGCGGCTCTACCCCCCTTATGATAATCTCTTTAAGATAATCGCTTTACGATAATGAGGTTAGGAAATTCACCAATTCACCGCGATGAATGACAGGATTGATCACGCTGTCTGTCAGCGCATATTTGTCTTGCAAAGCGACAGACCCCCCTGCATCCAGAGAGACAAAATCTGCGATAATCTCATTTAAATCAGCCGCAATGCCCAAATCATGGGCAAAGGATTTGGCGTCTGAAAAGCCTGACACCTCATTTCGTATCATATAATGCGCAAGGTCCGAAAAGGACAATTCAGGGTGATATTGCACCCCCCAAAACCGCATTGTGGCATCTTCATATACCATCGCCTGATGCGCGCTATGCTGATTTGACGCAAGGCTAATCGCCCCCTGTGGCAAGATCGCAATTTCATCTCTATGCATCGCTCTTGCATCAAAAAAATCGGGCTTTCCCAAATAAAGGGGATGCGCACGCCCAGCCTGATTTAGGGTAATCTCTCTGGCAATGGCAAATTCTGTCTTTTCAGGGTTCGCCCTATTTTGCCCGCCCAAAACAGCAACAGCCAATTGCAGACCATAACAAGATCCAAAAACAGGTGTCCCAGAATGAAATGCTTTTTCCATAGTGGCACGCGCTGGCGCGGCAAGCGGACCATCAGCTGACCAATGATTGGCAGAGCCTGTGAACACCACCCCATCACAGTCTGAAAAATCAACATGCCCCAGATCAAAGCCCTCGAAATGCGGTCGATAAATGGAAAAAGACAACCCTTCTTGCAATTCGCCAAGCACTTTGGCAAAGCCTTCGGCTGCGCCCGTGATTGTGCCATCTGGTGCGCGGTCAACCAACGCTTCATGATTGCCTTCAATGACGGCGATATGCATCTTTTTTGGCTGTTTCATAATCCCTTAAATCTCAGATGTACCAATTTCACTTTTACGCTTGGCAACAAAATCTTCCAAAGCGGCCATGCGATCATCTGGCATGGCAGGTGCGACATAGTCTGCCAGCATCTTTTGCCATAGGCTGGTCGCTCTTTGGGTGGTGGTTTCTGCTCCTGCCTCAAGCCAGCTTTCATAATTGCGCCAGTCCGATAAGAAAGGCTGATAAAACGCAGATTGATAACGTTCCATCGTATGGGCTGCGCCAAAGAAATGCCCCCCAGGCGCAACTTCATCATGGGCCGCAAATCCGATATCATCTTCATCAAATGCAATCGGTTGCAACAGATGCGCCATCGCTTGCAACATCTCGCAATCCACCACCAGCTTTTCATAAGAGGCCACAAGCCCCCCTTCGCTCCAGCCAGCGGCATGATAAATTAAATTTCCATGGCCTGTGACCGCGCCCCATAATGCCATTTGTGTCTCCCACACAGCTTGCGCATCAACCGATGTCGATGCCGAACAAGCTGAGGTGCGATAAGGCAGGCCATAATGACGGGCCAATTGCCCGCCTGCCATATTTGCAAGGCTGTTTTCAGGCGTACCAAAAGCAGGGGCCCCAGAGCGCATATCCACATTAGAGGTAAAGCCGCCATAGACAACAGGGGCCCCTTTACGCACAATTTGCGTTAACACAATGGCGAATAAGGCTTCGGCATTTTGTTGCACCAAGGCCGCTGGCAAAGTGGCAGGTGTCATCGCCCCCATCAAGGTAAAGGGCGTTACCACAACAGGCTGGCCATATTTTGCCAAAGTGATTAAGGCAGCTGACATTTCTTGGTCAAATTTGCGCGGGCTATTAATGGAAATATTGGTCATCACCCCTGGCGCCTCTGCCAAATCTTCGACACGGCACCCTCTGGCAAGGGCCGCCATGGTCAAGGCATCTTGGATCCGTGTTGCCCCGATTGACATAGATAAAAAAGGCTTATCCGTCAGTTTGTAATTGGCCAGATTGGTGTCAAGATGGCGCGTATTCACAGGCAAATCTGACGGGCTTAAGGTTTGATTACCAAAAAAATGAATGGGGTTAAATGACTGCCCTAATTTGATGAAATTCTGATAATCTGTGAAATTACCAGCACGCCTGCCAGACACATAATCATGGACATTTGGCGGGCCTGATACCATCCCGAAATTAATATGATTTTCCCCCACCATGATGGCGCGATCTTGATTGGTGCTGTGATACGAAAACACCCGCGGGGCTGATGCCAGCAACGCTTCTACCAGCTCTTTGTCAAGCTGCACCATCTGGGTGGCCTCATTCACCCTTGCGCCAGCCTCTTTATAAAGCGCGCGGGCCTCTGGACAAAGCACCTCAAGCCCATAGCGCGCGATCAGCTCTTTAGAATGGCGATCAATTTGGTCGATTTGTGCATCGCTAAAAGGATGCAAAGCCGCCATGGGGTTGATAACAGATTGGGATGGTGACTGCACAATCGCAGGCGCGCTAACATCACCGCCTCTTGCTCTTCGTCTTGGCATTACAGGCTCTTTAAAAGATCTTTGGGTTTACTTTGGTAAACTGACCAGACTTGTCTGATCGGCCGTTACATTCGGTTCATCACATTTTATGATTCTGTTGGCCCGCCAGCATCTTTCCATGCCGAAAACCCGCCAATATTATAAACATGCTCATAGCCCATTTCTTGCAAGGTGCGACCTGTCAAAGCGGCCATGCCACCAGCCGCACATACAACCAGAATTTCCTTGTCTTTGTGCAAATCTGCATTATGAAAATCGGTTGTCTCATCGGCGGCAAATTCAATGAAACCACGCGGGATACGCAACGCGCCTTTGATCGTGCCTGTCTCATCAATGGCTTTGCCATCACGCACATCAATAATGACCACATTATCATTGCCAAATTTGGCAAGTGCGTCTTCTGTGCTAAGGCGTGGCACAGTTTTATTGGCTTCTTCAAGAAATCCCATTGCTGATTTTGTCATGATATGGCTCTTTGCTTATTTGGTTTAGGTTTATCGAAATAGACTTTCATCTCACTCTTCCTTGGCGGCACTGTCAAGCCAAAACCACTCCAAAAAGACCTGAAAAAAGACCTGAAAATTGATCTATAAAATCTCTTGAATTCATAAAAAAATCATGTAGGCTCGCACGATTAATACCGATTTCGCGAACATCGCATAATTTATCAAAAAGAGGTGCATCATGGCCTTACCAAACACAACGCTTTTCTACATTAACGGTGCCTTTGTTCCGTCCCAAGATGGCACCGATATGCCTGTGATGAACCCGTCAGATGATGCCATTTGTGCCACTGTCACCCTTGGTGGCCCACAAGATGGCGAAGCGGCCATCGCAGCTGCCAAGGCCGCCTTTGCCAGCTGGTCACAAAGCGATAAAGCCACAAGAGTGGCACTCGTGGAACGGATTTTGGAACGTTATAACGCACATGCAGATGCCATGGCACATGCGATCTCGACTGAAATGGGGGCCCCTATTGATTATGCCACCAGCGCGCAAGTGACCGCTGGCAGTTGGCATATCGAAAATTTCTTGATGGCGATCAAAGATTTTGACTTTATTCGCCCCCTTGGCGATCACGCACCAGAAGATCGCATCTCTTACGAAGCAGTTGGTGTTGTGGGATTGATCACCCCTTGGAATTGGCCGATGAACCAAGTGACATTAAAGGTTATCCCTGCGATCCTTGCTGGTTGTACCATGGTGTTAAAACCATCTGAAATTGCCCCTTTATCGTCTCAGATTTTTGCCCAGATCATGGATGAGGCTGGCACCCCTAAAGGTGTCTTTAATATGGTACATGGTGACGGTGCTGGCATTGGCACCTTATTATCAGGGCACCCAGATCTTGATATGGTCTCTTTCACAGGTTCAACCAGAGCTGGCACTGCCATTTCTGAAAATGCCGCAAAAACATTAAAGCGCGTTCATCTAGAGCTTGGCGGCAAAGGGGCCAATATCATCTTTGACGATGCGGATGAAAAAGCGATCAAGCGTGGGGCGATCCATTGTTTTAACAATGCAGGGCAATCCTGTAACGCCCCCACCCGCATGTTGGTCAGCCGCGCGCGTTATGATGAAGCTGTGGCAACGGCAAAGTCGGTGGCCGAGATGATGCAACCTGATAAGGCTGATAAATCAGGCCGTCATATCGGCCCTGTGGTCAGCGCCTTGCAATATGACAAGATTCAAGAGCTGATTGCCGCAGGTGAAGCAGAAGGCGCAAAACTGATCGCAGGCGGCACTGGCAAACCAGATGGGCTTGAAGATGGCTATTTCGTAAAACCAACTGTGTTTGCTGATGTGAATAATGACATGACAATCGCCAGAACCGAAATCTTTGGTCCTGTGTTATCAATCTTGCCATTTGACAGCGAAGAAGAAGCCATCGCCATCGCCAATGACACCCCTTATGGCCTGACCAATTACATCCAAAGCCAAAGCCAAGAAACATGCCAGCGTGTCGCGAAACAATTGCGCTCTGGCATGGTAGAGATGAATGGCAAAGGCCGCGGTCGCATGTCACCTTTTGGCGGCATGAAAGCCTCTGGCAATGGCCGTGAAGGTGGCATTTGGGGCATCGAAGATTTTATGGAAATCAAAGCCATCTCTGGATGGGAGGGCTAGTCATGCCAATCATCCGTGTTGAGATGTTAAAAGGGCGCACAATCGAACAAAAGCGCGCCCTTGTTGATAAAGTCACCGCTGGGTTTGTGGAAAGCTGCGGTGGCAATCCAGACAAGATTTACGTCATGATTGAAGAGGTCGAGGCAGAAAATTGGGGCGTTGGCGGACAGCTATTATCTGATAAATCAGCCAATCAATAAGGTCAAAGTCGCAAAGCTGGCAATCGCCCCCATAATGGCGATGGGCAGTTTGCGCACAAAATACAACAGCGCAACACCAACCATAACGCCGATGATCCTGTGATTTAAATCTGAGGTCGCAAGCACGCCTGTTGGGTTAATCATTAACAAAACCATCACCGCACCAAGCAGGCTATAAGCCAACATATTAATCAAGCGCATCCACAGGCTGTCTGATGTAATCTTTTCATAAATCAGCACCCCCAAAACACGCCAAATCGCCGTTGCGATGACAGCCACAAGGATCGCAAGCCACCCCTCATTCATCTGATACCTGCCTGTTCTTTTCTCTGGTAAGCGTGATCAAAAGCGCGGTGATGCCACCAGCAAAACCAGCGATAAACAACGCCATATCTGCAAGGAAGGGATATAGAAACGCAGCATATAGGCCGCCAAGTGCCACCGCCAATCGATTGGCAGGCTGGCGCGCTGATAAGCCAAGCAATATAAGGTATAAGGGCGTGATATAAACCAAAATCACAAGCAAGCGGCTTGGCGCAATTTGTGAGACGAAAAACCCGATGCTGGTGCCTGTTAAAGACAAGGTAAAGATGGTTGCAGTAAAGCTTTTATAATAGATCATCAATTGCGATGCGCTGTAATCTTCAGCGCGATAGCCAATTTGCACCCACCCTGTAATCGCCAGCAAATGAAAATAGGCAAAATGCTGTAATTTGCCAATATTTTGCGCTTTCATATCCATGATATCACTGGCGGAGATGGTCATTAACAACATCCGCATATTGGCCATTGTAACCGCAAAAAAGATCAATAATAAGGTCGCACCACTGGCCCAAAGGCCGACCATTGCCACCTGCCCTGGTAGCCCCCAAATAAGGGCTGTTGAGGCAATGGTCTGTAAATAAGTCAGCCCAGCCTCTCTTGCCATAGCGGCAAAACCAAACATGGTTGCCGAAAGCGCAATGCCAGGCAAGCCAATGGCATCATAAAAAGCACGCCATCTGATTTCGGCAGATGTCTGTTCTGAATAAGGCGAATGCGGCAAAGAAGTAAATCTCGACGGGAAAGAAAAAGATAATACGATAAGTCTAACTGAGTTTCGCAAAAATATGTTATGATCACAACGCATTTATATAGCCTTTACGATATCTATGTGCGATTACCACTTATGTTCGGCTGTCATAACCCTGCTGATCAGGATAAAATTCTATGTCATTATTAAAAATATCGGCACTCACCAAAAGCTATGAAGATGGCTTTCAAGCGCTAAAATCTGTTGACCTTGAGGTTAAGCAAGGTGAAATTTTGGCCTTGCTTGGGCCAAATGGTGCTGGCAAAACCACATTGATCTCTGCCACTTGTGGGCTGACCAATATCACATCAGGCACCATCACCGTGGGTGGCAATGATGTCGTAAAACAACCCAAAGAAGCACGCCAGCAAATTGCCCTTGTGCCGCAAGAAATCATGCTAGAACCTTTTGAAAAAGTGATCACAACCGTGCGCTTTTCCCGTGGGCTTTTTGGCTTGAAAAAAGATGATGCCTATATTGAAAAAATCTTGCGCAGGCTCTCTTTATGGGACAAGCGAAACAACCGCAATATGACGTTATCTGGCGGGATGAAGCGGCGCGTGATGATTGCCAAGGCCCTTAGCCACCAGCCAAAATTATTGTTTTTGGATGAACCATCTGCTGGTGTTGATGTTGAATTGCGCAATGATATGTGGCGATTGGTGGAAGAGCTGAAATCAGAAGGCGTCACCATTATTCTGACCACCCATTATATCGAAGAAGCCGAAGAAGTCGCCGATCGCATTGCCATCATCAATCATGGTGAGATCAAGCTGGTCGAAGATAAAGAGCAATTAATGTTGCGGCTTGGCAAAAAAGAGCTGACCATTGACTTGCAATCTGCGATCAAATCAATCCCAGAAAGCCTTGCGGATTATCAGCTTTCGCTATCAGAAGACGGGATGCAAATCACCTATCGCTATGATGTGAAACAACAGCAAACAGGCATAACCGCTTTATTAGGGGAAATGGCCAAAGCGGGTGTGAAATTGCGTGATTTACAAACCCATACCAGCTCTTTGGAAGAGATTTTTGTTACCCTTGTTCATAAGGATGATGCGTCATGAATTTCATCGCCATTCGTACCATTTACCGCTTTGAAATGAACCGCACCTTTCGCACGATGGTGCAATCTATTTTGTCACCTGTCTTGACGACAAGCCTGTATTTCATTGTGTTTGGCTCTGCCATTGGCTCTCGCATTGATACCATTGATAATATTGAATATGGGGCCTTTATCATCCCAGGGCTGATTATGTTATCTGTCTTGATGCAATCTATTACAAACGCATCCACTGGCGTTTATTTCCCGAAATTTATCGGCACCATTTATGAAATTTTATCGGCACCAGTGACCACCACCCAAATCATGATCGGCTATGTTGGGGCGGCGGCAACCAAATCATTTGCCATTGGCATGATCATTCTTGCAACTGCCACTTTGTTTGTGGATTTCACCATTGCCTATCCGCTGATCATGGTGTCTTTTCTCGCCATTACCTGCATCAGCTTTGCGCTTTTTGGCTTTGTCATTGGGATTTTGGCACGTAATTTTGAACAATTAAATTTGGTGCCAATGCTGGTTATCACGCCTTTGGTCTTTCTAGGCGGCAGCTTTTATTCGATCTCTATGTTGCCCCCATTTTGGCAATTGGTAACGTTATTTAACCCTGTGGTTTATTTGATTTCTATGTTGCGGTGGTCCTTTTATGGCACCTCTGATGTCCCTGTGATGATCTCCTTGGCGGCTGTTTTGGCCTTTATGGTGATCAATATTGGGATCATTCATTGGATTTTCAAAACAGGATACCGCCTAAAACAATAGACACCTGCTACAATAGACACATGAACGCCATGACCCCCTTTCCTCTGCGTGATAGGATTTCAGATCAATGCTGACATCACCCTATTTTCTCTATGCGATGGTTATCTTCAGCTGGTCAACAAGCTGGTTGCCCCTCAGCTGGCAAGCTGATGCGCTGGCACCAGAGGTCGGCGTCTTGCATCGCTTTATCATTGCCACACCTTTAATGGCGTTTTTGGCATGGCGGGCAGGCAATCATTTCACCTTTTCGATGCGTCATCATAGCGCCTTTGTGGGGTTAGGGTTATGTTTATTTAGCACCAATTTCACGCTGTTTTACTATGGCTCTTTATATGTGGCATCAGGTCTGCTAGCCGTGGCATTTGCCACCGCCTCCTTGGTCAATATCTTGCTCACCTCTGCCAAAGATCGCAGCGCCCCCCCGATCATGCAATTGCTCGCCTCTCTGATTGGCCTCAGCGGTGTTGCGCTTGTCTTTTTACCAGAAATTCAAGCAAGTGATGCAGGCATGACAGGCCTTACCTTTTGTCTGCTTGGCACCTTGTTTTTCTCGACAGGCAACGTGATATCACAAAGCTTGCAACGCCAGAAAATTCCCGTTCTGTCCTCCAGCGCATGGGGCATGCTTTACGGCTGTGCGTTATTGCTGATCTTTAACCTGATCAAAGGCAATGATTTATCTGTTGCGACCACTGCCCCCTATTTAGGTGGCCTGTTATGGCTGGCTGTGTTTTCATCTGTACTGGCCTTTGGGTGCTATCTGACCTTGGTTGGCAAGATTGGCGCTGGCAAGGCAGGGTATGTCACCATTGTTTTTCCCATTTTTGCGCTTGCCATTTCAGCCATCTTTGAAGATTTCACTTTGACTTTTACCGCCTTTATTGGGGTGATATTGGTGGTATCTGGCAATATTTTGATGATGCGCGCCAAATGATTATGATCTAAAACGCCGAAATCTTACCATTAAGCATCCCCAAAATCAGAGGCTGTTTTCCAATCAAAGGCAAAAGCAGATGGCCCCCTATCTTCGAGCGCAGCAAGACGCGCAAAAGCGGCTTCTGCGCTTGGCATTATGGCAGGATCATCAATCGGCCATAGCACAAAACTTCGTCCTTCATAGGCATGAAACCAACGTCGTCTGTGTTTCACAAAATATTTGTGATCTGTCTCAAAGGTGAAATCACGTAAAGCCGCAACAGACCGCCAAACAGATAAATTCAGAACGACATTTTCATCTTCAAAAAACCGCATGGCGGTGGCATTGCCGCTATCATCCTTCAGCCGCCACACAAACCCCTCTGCTTGTTCTGCCAGCTGGTTAATACGGTCCAGATTATTGGTAAATTCTGCCATCTCTGGTGCATCTAAGGGCGCAATGGTACGCGCCACATTCAATTGTGCAATCATCTATCACCTCTTGCGATTACTGGCTCTTTTTCTCTATTTTTTCAAAGAAAAACAATACCCTATTCCAGATTTGCCACAAAGGCTCATATCAAACACCAAGGACATAGCCTAACCCCACTGATTCTTTTGAGTAATCTTAAAATATTACATTAGATTAAATTTAACAAAATCATTTAAAATCATGGCGATTCGCGCTATAGTTACAAACAGAGTCAAGAGTGACAAGGTGAACCCGTCACTTTTGACAGCGCGCAATCGTTTTTGGGGTTCAAATTGTCACAGTTTTATGTGCCACATGTGAAAAAAGCCCTTGGCCATAGCGGCCTTGCTTTCTTGCTTTTTGCGCAATCTCTTGTGCCACACTATGCGTTTGCCAATCCGCAAGGCGGCACTGTCACAGATGGCAGTGCGTCAATCAGTGGCGAAGGCACCCAGACGGTTACCATCACACAATCATCTGATCGTGCGGTCGTCGAATGGGACAGCTTTTCTGTTGGCACAAATGAACAGGTGATTTTCCAACAACCCTCATCAGATGCGCTTGCCGCCAATAAGGTGATTGGCACTGCCCCTTCTGAGATCTTCGGCCAGATTTCTGCCAATGGCCAAGTGCTGATCATCAATGGCAATGGCATGGTCTTTGGCAGAGATTCCGTAATTGATGCGGCCTCTTTTATCGCCACCACCCATGACATCAGCAATTATGATATCATGACAGGTGATGATGCACTTGATTTCAGCGGTGGCACGGCCAGCATCCGCAATGAAGGCACAATCCGCGTTCAAGATGGCGGCATCGCCGCTCTATTAGCCCCTAATATTCGCAATGATGGCGTGATTACCGCACGTCTTGGTACGATTTCTTTGGCCGCCTCGCAAAGCATTTCTGTTGATTTTTATGGCGATGGCTTGCTTAGCTTTTCCGCAGATAGCGCGCTATCCTCCGCTTTACAAAATGCGGATAGCCCGATGATTGACCAGCAAGGCACCTTAACCGCAGATGGCGGCGTGATCCAGATGACAGCCAAGGCAGCATCTGATGTGATCAATCAGTCGGTGAATATTGGCGGCCTTGTCAGAGCTAGAACAGCTGAAGCCCAAAATGGCCGCATCATCTTATCAGGCGATACAGCCATCCAACTAGAAGCAGACGCACAGCTTGATACCTCTGGTGACAGCATTGCTGGCGATATTGCACTAACCGCCTCATCTGTCAGCCTGGGCGGACAAATGGATGCCTCTGGCGGATCACAGGGCGGGGATGTCTCAATCACGGCATCTGGCCTTGCGGCATTAAGTGGCGAGATTGATGCCAGCGCGTCATCTGGTGATGGCGGCACGATCATTATTCGCGCAGACCGCATCACCGAAAGTAGCAGCTCCGCCCTTGATGCCAGCGGCGCAACAGCAGGCGGCACCATCTCTGTCACAGGCACAAGCCGTTATTTAAGCTCAGGCAGCTATGATGCCAGCGCGTCCTCTGGCACAGGCGGCTTGATTGATGTGACCTCATGGGATGTGCGCGCGCTCTCTGCCAGCTATGATGCCAGCGGCCTGACCCAAGCAGGACGCATCCGCATTGGCGGGGCATTCCAAGGCGGCAAAGACCTTGATATCAGCCAAAGCTATATCGACAGCTTTGTGACAAGATGGCCAGATACCCCTGCACTTGCCAATGCAGGCAAAACCTTTATCAATGATGGCACCCACATTAATGTATCCTCACAAAATGGCGCAGGCGGCACCGCGGTTATTTGGTCAGATGTGGAAACAACTTTCCTAGGCTCCTTATCAGCGACAGGCACAACAGGCGGATCAGTTGAAATTTCATCAGCAGCAACCTTACGCTATGCCAGCCTGTCCAATGTGGATGTCGGGGATGGCATCTTGTTGCTTGATCCGAAAAACATCACCATCGGCAGCAGTGCTGAGGTCCAAAGCTGGTCTTACCGCGGTGTGATTGGCCGCTGGTACCGTCCTGACATTTCGATTGCGGCACTTGATGCCTCTGATGCTTTTGGGGAATCTATTGCGTTAACAGATAATGCCCAATTAATGGCTGTGGGTGCCACAGGCGATGATGATGCCTCTGACAGCTCAGATCGCACAGGTGCGGTTTATCTCTTCACCTTTACAGACAGCAATTTTTCAGGCGGCTCAATCGCTGGCGTCATTGGCAAAAGCTATACTGGCGGCAAAAATGTGAATCTATCTGGCCTTAGCACCAAAGATGTCTTTGGCTCTTCGGTATCGCTTGATTCAGATGGCAACCGCTTGGCTGTCGGTGCCGTTGGCGATGATGGCAACACCAATTCTGATCAAGATGCGGGCGCGGTTTATTTATTCAGCTTTACAGATACCGCCTTTTCATCTGGCAGCCTGACAAGAACCATCGGCAAAGGCTATAGCGATCTCAGCCCAACCAATTTGGCCTCTGGCGACTATTTTGGCTCATCTGTTGCATTAAATGGCGCAGGCACAAGATTGCTGGTTGGCGCAGAAAATGATGATGGCATCGGCGATTCCGAGACCAATTCAGGCGCGGTCTATATGCTATCTTTCTCAGATGCGAACTTCTCCTCACCTTCGGTTGTTGGCGTGATGGGCGCTGGCTATGCTGGCGGTGATGATCTTGAAGTGACAACAGTCGAAGAAAATGACCGCTTTGGTTCTGCCATAGATGTCACCTCAGATGGACTGCGTTTGATTGTGGGTGCCAGAGGCGATGATGGGTCTGGCGCATCTGACAGCTCAGCAAGAGGCGCGGCTTATATCATTGATTTTGAAAATGACGGCTATAAAAACCCAGCCGTTATTTCAATCTTTGGCTATGATTATAAGACAGGCGAGGATGTTGAGGTCAATTTGGATAATTCAGATGCCTTTGGGGCATCTGTTGCGATTTCAAATGACAAATTACTCTATGCGGTTGGTGTGCCTTATGATGATGGGCAATCGATGAGTGGCGGTGCCAATTATGGCGCGGTCTATCTTTTCCGCTTTACCAACACAGATCTGAACGGCAACCCAACCGCCACCTTCCTAGGCCGCAATTATTCAAACAATAATGATCTGTCACTTGACAGCCTTGCCACCAATGATGGCTTTGGCTCTAGTATCGCGATGAATGGCGCAGGCAGTCGCTTGGCTGTTGGCATTTCAGCTGGTGATGGCGATGGCGGGGCCACAGATTCTGGTGAAGTGATGTTAATCTCTTTTTCAGATAGCCAATTTTCATCCCCAAGTCGTATCGCCATGGCGGGGGATGGCTATGTGGCCCAAAATTACGCCAACAACACCAATCTAGAAGCAGGCGAACGCTTCGGTACCGCCGTTGCCTTGAATGCCGCAGGTGATCGCATGGCGGTTGGCTATACCAATGATGGCGGCTCGCCAGATACCTCTACCAATTATGGTGCGGTCGCCCTTTATAGCTTCTCCAACAGCGTCTTTGGCGGTGCGACACTCGAAGGCACAATCGGCAAATCCTATGCAGGCTCAAAAGATGTTGACTTTGATTCAGGTGGTGATGATCGCTTTGGCACCGCGGTTGCGTTAAATGGCACAGGTGATCGTCTTGCCGTGGGTGAAAGCAGTGAAAACAGCAAAGGCGCGGTGCGCCTATTCACCTTCACAGATGGTAATTTTTCAGGTGGTACCCTCGCCGCCAGCATCGCTGATGGTGCCTCAGGCGGCAATAATGTTTCTGTCTCGCTTGATACCAATGACGAATTTGGCACCTCTGTTGCCTTGTCTGATGATGGCAAATTACTTGCCATTGGTGCTAGCGGCGATGACGGCTCGGCTGGCACAGATACAGGCGCGGTTTATCTCTACCGCTTCAATGATGGCGATTTCACAGGTGGCACGCTCTCAGGGCAAATGGGAAGCGGCTATAGCAATACAGGTGATGTCTCGGTTACTTTGGCCGCCAATGATTTATTTGGCAGCTCTGTTTCGCTTGATGGGGATGGTAATTTATTGGCTGTTGGTGCCTCTGGAGATGCAGGTCCTGATGCGAATGCAGGGGCTGGTGCTGTCTTATTATTCCAATTTGGTGATACCAGCTTTACCAGCGGCTCTTTGCGCGCCACCATCGGCGATGGCTATAGCACAGGCAGAGATATCAATGTCGCCAATTTGGCCGCCAGTGACGCCTTCGGCAGTGCGGTTGCGCTAAATGGCGCAGGCAATCGCTTGGCTGTTGGCGCGGTTGGTGATGATGGCAGCACGCCAAATTCAGGTGCGGTTTATCTATTTGATTTCACAGATGACACCTTTGCCAGCGGCTCACAGGTTCTTCTGATCGGTGATGGCTATACCAGCACAAATCAACTTGATGTCTCAACATTGGGGGCAAGTGATGGGTTTGGTAACGCGGTTGCCTTTAACGGGCAAGGCACTCTTTTGGCGGTTGGCAGTTCGCTCGATGATGGGGCATTTAACACAGAAACAAGTGCTGGTGCCGTGCATTTATTCAGCGCAACACACGCCTCTGGCGGCTATTACCCAGAAGGGCAAACATTCGCCAATTTAGATACAAATTCTGTTACAGTGAATGCCTATGAAATCGCTGATTTGCTGAACAGAGGCACCAACCTGACCTTGCAAGCATCAAATGACATCACTGTCTCCTCTGCGGTTCAGGTGGCTGGCTTTGCCCAATCGCCAGGTGATTTGACACTTCAAGCTGGTAGGTCTCTTCTGGTCAATCAAAACCTTCGCACCGAAGGCGGTGATATCACATTGATTGCCAATGATACGGTTGCCAATGGGGTTGTTGACAGCCAACGTGACAGCGGCGCGGCCACCATCGCCATTGGCAGTGCGGCCTTGGTCAATGCGGGCTCTGGCGATGTGTCTTTGTTCTTGCGCAATTCCACAGATAAAACAAATAACACCTCTGGTGATATTTCACTTGCCGCCAATGCACAAATCTCAGGCAACACCGTCACCATCCGCAATGCGGGGCCAACATCGGGATCAGATATCACCCTTGCTTCTGGTGCCAGCATTAACGCCTCTGCCACAGGTGATGCCATTACGCTGATCAGTGATAATTTTATTAATTCCAGCTCATCTAGCGCGGTGAACCCATCCGCAGGCAGGTTCCAAATCTGGACCAATGATGCGGCAGGCGATACCTTAAATGGGTTAACCCCTGATTTCATCCAATATGGCGCAACCTATGGGGTCAGCACCGTGGCAGGCGGGGCAAGCGAAAATGGTGTTTTCTATACCACCACAGCCACGGTCTCACCTGACTTCCGCTATGGGGCAACAAAAACCTATGATGGCAGTACAACCGCCACAGTCGCAGACAGCGATATTGGTGTGACAGGTGCGAATACGGGCGAAACAGTTGTGTTAACAGCCACCTCCGCCACTTATGACAACCGCAATGTGGGTTCTGGCAAAACCGTAACCCTATCGGGCTTATCGGTGGCCTCAGCTTCGAAAGGGGCGATTGATGTCTATGGCTATACCGTCAGCACAAACACAGCCTCAAACAGCAATGGTGCGATTTCTTATAAGGCTCTGAACTTATCTGGCCAGACTGTCTCAAACAAAGTCTATGACCGCAATACAACGGCAAGCGTATCAAGCTATGGCACCTTAACAGGGGTGGTTGATGGGGATACCGTCACCCTTGACAGCTCTAGCGCGGCAAGCAATTTCCAATCTGCCGCAGTTGGCACCAATAAAACTGTTACCATTGCCAGCCTCGCCCTATCTGGCGCTGATGCCACCAATTATCGCATTGCTGACCAAAGCGCGACAGCGGATATCACTGCCAAAGCTTTGACCTTATCATCTGCCAGCGCGGCGAATAAAACCTATGATTCAAACCAAACCGCAACCATTACATCCTATGGTGCTTTAACAGGCATTCTGGGCGCAGATGCGGTCTCATTGGATACCAGCTCAGTATCTGCCAGCTTTGATACCGCCAATGTCGGCACAGGCAAAACCGTCTCTCTTTCAAGCCTTGGTATCACAGGGGCTGACGCAGGCAATTACAGCCTCTCATCCTCTTTCAGCACCACAGCCGATATCACCGCGAAAGCTCTGACCATCGCCTCGCCATCTGCCACTAACAAGACCTATGATGCCAATGACACCGCCTCTGTTACCGCTGGCAGCCTATCTGGCTTTGTTGGCTCAGAGACTGTCACTGTCACAGCAAGTGGCCAATTTGATAATGCCAATGTGGGCACAGGCAAATCTGTCACCGTAACCTACAGCTTGGCAGATGGCACCAATGGCGGGCTTGCTTCAAACTATTCTTTGGCATCTGGTTCAACCACAGCCGATATCACCGCCAAAGCT
>JBMHDH010000015.1:0-4263 GCA_049889495.1 Puniceispirillaceae bacterium (SeqCode)
ATATAGCCAAAAGCGAGTCTGAGAGCTTCAAAGAAGCGCTTCAGGCGGTGGTTCAAAGCGTAAGCGCGCGAAAATGATCACCAAATTCGCATCTCATCACATAAGCCTCTATTCGCTTTTGAGGTCTTGTGCGCTTGCTAAAACAATAAAATTAACGTTTGGCCTTCACAGTGCCATTTGCAATTGTGTTAAAAGCCGCTGGTGATTTTTTGGCAGCGTAAAAAGTCACGGCAGTAATAAAAATACCAGCAATTACAATGGCATGAGCTATTGCAGTAACACCGAAAACAAACATTGAACCTACCCACATTGAAAATACGACGCACCACATCCAAGCAAGAACTTGCATAATGAGATGTCCCGTCGTCACATTTGGAATGTTTGCCAGTGGGTTATGCTTCCGTCTCATTATCGAATTATAAATTTTTTGCAACAAAATTGCCTCCATTACAGAGCCGGTCACCTATAAACATATGTCGCTATTAGAATGTTTCAAGTCGCTTATGCTAATTGTGATGCATGATAGTCATCAGCATCTATATTTGGCAATTTAGGGTTAATTGTGCAAACTGAGACAAGGCAGATTGTTATCATAACGGGAACGGGATAAATCAAAATGAAACTTACTCTATTAGGCACTGGCAGTCCTGTGCCGATGGCCAATAGGGCCAGCTCTGGATATGTTGTGGAGATTGGTGATGAAATCTTGGTGTTTGATCATGGCCAAGGCGCCCATACTAATTTTTTAAGAGCGGGTTTCCGAGCAGTTGATGTCAACACAGCATTTTTCTCGCATTTGCATTTTGACCATTGCGCAGATTATCCGCGTTTGGTTCACACACGCTGGGATCAAGGTGCTGGTCAAATCCCTGAACTAAAAGTTTACGCGCCAGAATATATGCATCGAATGAGTGATTTGCTATTCAAAGAACAAGGTGTATTTCACCCAGATTTAGATGGCAGAATGAACTCATCAGGAAGTCGAGTGGTTTATAAAAATAGAGGCGGTAAATTACCACGAACACGACCTTTACCTAGCATTACCTCGTTATTTGATGGGCAGGTGATTGAAAGCGACAAATGGAAAGTAACAGTAAGAGAGGTTTATCACCAGCCAGGTTATATTGAGCCTTTCGCTTTTCGTATTGAGAGTGATGAGGGCGTCTTAGTATATTCTGGTGATACAGGACCATGTGCGGCCATAGAAGAGCTTGCTCAAGACGCAGATATACTGATTCATATGTGCTATTTCTTATCTGGTACATTTAATCAAGATGATAAAACACTCACATCTTCAGGGCATTTGGAAGCGGCACGCACCGCCGCCAAAGCGAATGTTAAGACGCTGGTAACAACGCATTTCACACCACAAATGGATTCTCAAGGTGTGCCAGAAAAATGCTTAGGTGAAATGGCAAAGATTTTCGACGGTCGCATAATTTGGGGTGAGGACTTAATGCAAATCCCATTAAAGGGTTCCGCAATTCCGCATGCGGGCTAGGGGTTTGCGCAAAATCGACTCTCAGAGCTGTTGGGTGCCCCTTCTGACATAATTTATCAGAGATAGGTGGCCTATAGAGGGCTACTGGCCTAGGGTAAGCCTATGGCGAGGGGTATAGCATTGGTGGGTTGCAGAGTTTTATGCTATTTTTACACCATGACTAAAAGATTATGTTTTTCTATTTTGGTAATTTTTGGGCTTCATTATTTTCAGGCCGCAAACGCTTCGGTAATTGACGATACTGGCCCTAACCCAATGATCGTTGGGAAGGCGTTTGGCTTTATGCTATTTGGCAATGATGGCTTTATGAAGCCTGGCATTGAAAACCTTGCTGTGGACGGATGCAAAGTGTCTTATGAAACAGATGCTGGCCTCTACGCACACGCAATTCAAAGGATTTACGTCAGCTACGACCTCAATAAGGCAAATTGGCGGTCGGCTGTTTATCAGCCTGATTATTACAATGATATTGTCAGGTTTGAGATTTATGGGGAAACAGGATTAAGAGAGATTCGTTACGACCATACATTTGAAACTGAGGATGAATTACGTCTTGGCGTTGCTTTTCTTGGTCTGACTGTTGGCCCTCAAAAAGATATCAAAATCCAGCTGCCAAACTATATGACAAAAGAAAGATACGACCGTGCTTACTTGGATTTGACAGAACAATGCCCAGGAAGCCACGGTGGCTATTAGGTCACGTCTTTTGCTAATTCAAAAAAAGACAACAAAACAGCAAATCCAATTCCTTATATTGTTCAATCCAGTTTAACAAAGGGCAATAACTTATCATTGGTGAACCAACATATTTTGCGTGAGGTTCGCATTGCTTTGTCTTCATCTCCTGTTATTTGAAATGTGAATTGATAACCAATCTGATGGATCATGCGCTGAAATAGGCAAGACATACGTTTGTGAGCGTTAGAGGTAATGAGACGCTCTGTGCTGGATAATGGGCAAGATGGCCACCATGTTGTTCAGCCCTGTTAAAAACAATAAAAAGGCATGCATATTTATAACTCTTTTTTACATATTTTTTTGCAGTTTTTAGGGCCTTTGGACCTTGTTTGGTGGTGATGGATATGGTACCCGAAACACCATCTGCAATGTGTCTAAAAGGGACTAAATGATGCGTGAATTTTTGGAAACTATCGGTATCACCAATTCGATTAAGATTATTCACAACCCGTCCTATGACACATTATTTGCTGATGAAACAAATCCTGATCTAGCAGGATTTGAGAAAGGCTTTGTCACAGACACAGGCGCGGTCAATGTGTTCACAGGCGAATATACAGGCCGCTCTCCCAAAGATAAATTCATCGTCAAAGACGCGGTTACCGCTGACACCTTATGGTGGAATGGCAATGGCACCAAAAATGACAATAAGCCTATTACGCCAGAGGTTTGGTCAGAGCTAAAATCGCTTGTGACCACACAGCTGTCAGGCAAAAAATTATATGTCATTGATGGCTATTGCGGGGCAAATGACAATAGCTGTTTAAAAGTACGCTTTGTCATGGAAGTGGCATGGCAAGCGCATTTTGTAAAAAATATGTTTATCCGCCCGTCAGACGCTGCGCTTGATGATTTCATCCCTGATTTCACTGTCATTAATGCGTCAAAAGCCAGCAATCCCAATTGGCAGAAACAAGGTCTAAATTCGCCGACTTTCATTGCCTTTAATTTTAGCGAGAATATCCAATTAATTGGCGGTACATGGTATGGCGGCGAGATGAAAAAAGGGCTGTTTTCAGTCATGAATTATCTGTTGCCACAACGCGGCATTGCCTCAATGCATTGTTCAGCCAATGAAGGCAAAGAGGGCGATGTCGCCTTGTTCTTTGGCTTGTCAGGCACAGGCAAAACCACCTTGTCAGCGTCACCAGATCGTGCCTTGATTGGGGATGATGAACATGGCTGGGATGATGATGGTGTGTTTAATTTCGAAGGCGGCTGTTATGCCAAAACAGTTGATCTAGACCCTGCGAAAGAACCTGAGATTTACGCTGCGATCCGCCGTGATGCCTTGCTTGAAAATGTCGCAATGGATGAAAGCGGCAAGGTTGATTTCAGCGATAACAGCCATACCGAAAATACGCGTGTGTCCTATCCGATCTATCATATTGAAAATATTGTTCAGCCAGTCTCAAAAGCAGGCCATCCAAGCCGCGTGATTTTCTTGACCGCAGATGCCTTTGGCGTTTTGCCAGCTGTCTCACTTCTGAATAATGAAGAAGCGCAATATCATTTCCTGTCAGGCTTTACCGCCAAGCTGGCTGGCACAGAGCGTGGCATCACAAAGCCAACCCCGACATTTTCGGCCTGTTTTGGCGCGGCCTTTTTAAGCCTTCACCCCACGCACTATGCTGATGTGTTGCAAAAGCGTATGACGGCTTCAGGCGCGCGCGCCTATTTGGTCAATACAGGGTGGAATGGCAAGGGTGAGCGCATTTCGTTAAAAAACACACGTGCGATTATTCAGGCGATCCTGTCAGGTGCGCTTGATGATGTGGCAACCCATGATTTGCCAATTTTTAATCTTAGCATGCCGCAACATATCGCTGGTATTGATGATGCGATCCTTGATCCGCGCACCAGCTATGATGAGGCGTCTTTGTGGCAAGAACGCGCCACTGATCTGGCAAGTCTGTTTGTTGAGAATTTCGCAAAATTCACTGATACAGACGCTGGCAAAGCGCTGTTATCAGCTGGCCCGCAAATCTATAAAAGCCCCTTACCATCACCCCTCACAGGTGAGG
>JBMHDH010000016.1:0-76761 GCA_049889495.1 Puniceispirillaceae bacterium (SeqCode)
ACAGGTGCCTGGCGGGCCAAACATGATGAATTCGACGCCTTCTGGCACATGTGTTAAACGTCCTTTTTCAGGCAGGGTGGCACCATGGCCAGAAAAAATCACATCATCTTTTGTGGTTTGAAACATATCTTGTCTCCTTAGCTTTGGGTTTTGTGATGGGTTTAGGGAAATAACGAAAAAGCGATTATGCTGGGGCAGGCGCCACGCCGCCAGATAAGGCAGGTGGTTGTTCACGCAACATCAAGGCTGTGTTGATTTCAGTCG
The DNA here is from genome assembly GCA_049889495.1 of Puniceispirillaceae bacterium (SeqCode). GTDB lineage: Bacteria > Pseudomonadota > Alphaproteobacteria > Puniceispirillales > Puniceispirillaceae > UBA685. The sequence continues at coordinate 265 of JBMHDH010000016.1, forward strand.
CTGCTTTGACAACCTCATTCATGCTGTCAATGATTCGCAATACCCCTTCAGGGGCCTCTGATTGGCCCATCTTGATTGAGATCGCCAATGTGGATGTGTAATCAGATTTCCGTCTTTGGCTTTTATCCACGCCAACAGACGCATTGAATGTGGCTGTTGCTTTGAACATGCCCATGCCAAAACTGGCCTCGCCCCCCACTGTTGTTTCAGATTTCAGTGATGATGCTTCTTCGGTGCTGGCAGTCACATTCATAGTGGTTTCTATGCTGGCTTCTTGCACCACAAGCGCCCGCATATCAGACACAATTGCCGCTGGTGCATCATAATTGACAGAAAGCGGGGTGTCGTTTCCCAAAATAGATGTCTTTGCCGAAGCTTGGATATTATCCATGCCTAAGATTGTGACCTGTCTTTCAAGAGCGGCTGCTTTGGTGGCCGCATCTGCCGCTGATAAGGCTGTGACAATGCCGCCTAATTGGTTGCCCAGATTGTTAAATTTTTGTCTTTCTCTTTCTTCATATTCCGCCATATTTTTCCTCCATAGGTTGTAATTTAGGGAATCAGTTTGTTGAGTTTATCGCGGATTTGTTCCGCCGATTCAGAAGGGTCTTTCAGGCTGAAGCACGCTTTGACTTTCATTTCGGTGCTTCTCGATAGCAAACCCTTTGATAAGGAAATGGAAAATTTAGGATTGCCTGTTTGATCTGATAGTGGCGCACCAGATTCATCAAAGGCTTGTTTTACCTTTTGTGGTGCCACACCAATGACAGTGTCAAAATCCACTTCGATGCTGTCCAAATCTAAATGGCCTTGCGGTGTTAACCCAAATAAGGGCACCTCTATTACCTCATCTCCAATTTTAATAGGCAACATGCGAAACCGATAAATATCCTCACCCTCATCTTTTTCAAGGAAGTCCTGCAAAGCTTCTATATTGGCTCTGGCGCAGGCATGCCTTGCATATTTGGTGGCTTCGCCCAGATGACATAGGAAATCGCTCAAATCAATATTCGCCATACATCCTCCTTTTGAAATGGCTTTCGTACCTCTTTGTAAAACTGGAGAAAAGCAGGGTTAAGAATCTTGTCAAATAGCTCTGGTGGACAGGCAAAAAGTTATTTTGAATAGGGTTATTTGTCCCTTTGCACCAAAGAAGGCAAATTGGAACGACGTTGGGATAACCAAAAGAGGGAGGCGCGACTAGTAAAAATTTTCACAGATAAAAAACACAAAATTTACAATAATAATTTGTAAATATTTACAAATTATAAATATGACACCTTTTTCATGGCAAGGGTCTTATGTCTTTTGCTATCAGACTATCACCTGTGCATGAGCACAGGACAGTTTTTTGGAGACCGCTACACCTCTCACCTCATTTAGGGCGTGATGATAGATGTTAAAAACACCGCATTAAGGATGATTTATTTATGGGGTGTTACATGATTTATCAAAGGCAAACCGGCAATGTTGTTTCCGTAATAAATGAAAAAAAGGAGCCTATTTATGAGTCGTTATCTTGAACTGGTTGCAGAAAAAGCAAAGACAATCAAATCAGCTGGATCTGCATGGAATGCAATTAACCCTGAATATGCGGCACGTATGGAATTGCAAAACCGCTTTAAAACAGGTCTAGATGTGGCACGTTACACAGCGGATATCATGCGCACGGATATGGCAGAATATGACGCTGATAGTAGCCAATATACCCAATCATTAGGGTGCTGGCATGGCTTTACGGCTCAACAGATGATGATGGCTGTCAAGCGTCATCGCAAAACAACCAACAAATCATATGTCTATTTGTCAGGGTGGATGGTTGCCGCATTGCGGTCTGATTTTGGTCCTTTGCCTGATCAGTCAATGCATGAAAAGACGGCTGTGTCTGGCCTAATCGAAGAAATTTATACGTTCTTGCGTCAAGCAGATGCGCGTGAACTGCGCCATCTTTTCACGGATTTGGACAAGGCACGTGCCGAAGGCGGTGATGTTGACGCTGCGCTTGCTGCCATTGACAATCATGAAACTCATGTGGTGCCGATTATCGCTGATATTGACGCTGGCTTTGGTAATGAAGAAGCCACTTATTTGCTGGCGAAACGCATGATCGAAGCAGGGGCTTGCTGTATCCAGCTAGAAAATCAGGTATCTGATGCCAAGCAATGTGGCCACCAAGATGGTAAGGTAACAGTGCCGCATGAAGATTTCCTATCTAAGATTAACGCGGTTCGTTATGCGTTCTTGGAACTAGGCGTTGATAATGGCGTTATCGTCGCACGTACTGACAGCCTTGGTGCTGGTTTGACTCAGAAGATCCCAGTATCGCAAAAGCCTGGTGATTTGGCTGATCAATATAATTCGTTCCTAGAATTAGAAGAGATTTCTGATTTATCAGAGCTAAAGCAGGGTGAGCAGGTTGTCACACAAGGTGGCAAATCTTATAAGCCAGTGCGCTTGCCAAATGGTCTTTATGCGTTCCGTCAAGGTACGGGCGAAGACCGTTGTGTGCTTGATGGCATCACATCATTGCAAAATGGCGCTGATATGTTGTGGATTGAAACAGAACGTCCAAATGTGGCTCAAATCGGCGGCATGGTCAGCCGTATCCGTGAAGTAATGCCAAATGCCAAGCTTGTTTATAACAACTCACCAAGCTTTAACTGGACTTTGAATTTCCGTAATCAGGTGCATGAAGAATGGGTGGCAGCTGGCAAGGATGTGTCGGCCTATCCAGATCCAAAGGCAAATCCACAAGCTTTGATGGACACCAAATATGACGATAGCGAATTGGCCATGGAAGCTGATAAATTGGTGCAGTCCTTCCAAGCAGATGGCGCACGTGAAGCTGGTATTTTCCACCATCTGATCACCTTGCCAACCTATCATGATACCGCCCTTGGTACAGATGTTTTGTCTGAAGGCTATTTCGGTGATCTAGGCATGTTGGCTTATGTGCGTGATGTTCAGCGCAAGGAAATTCACCGCGGCATGGCATCGGTTAAGCACCAGGATCTAGCAGGGTCAAACATTGGTGATGATCACAAAGAATATTTCTCTGGCGATATGGCTTTGTTGGCATCAGGTGAAGATAACACTATGAATCAATTTTAAATTTGGGAACCAATTTTCGGTTCAACACATACCAGTCTATGCGCTGATAAAAAAAGGCCCGTATCCTTCCACGGGCCTTTTTCATTTTTTGACAATCATGCCCACTAGAGTCTTTGAACATCGAAAAGTGTGTCAAATTTCAATGTGGCAAGCACATTCATTAAGGCTGAAGACGGATTAACAAGCCGCACCATCTTATTGGATTTGCGTAATAATTTATAGGCCATGATTAAACAAGCAATGCCGCTTGAATCAATATAAGCAAGATCTGCGGCATGAACATGTAAATCAAGATGGGTTGGCAATTCAGCAAGGGCCGTGCGCAAGGTGGCATTTGTGGCGATATTGACATCGCCTGCCAATGTCAAAATTGTGGCGCTATTTGTCTGTTCAATTGTGAATGCCATTATATGACCCTTATGTTTCTTACTGAGCCTAATAAGTGGCTAGCATGCTTTGATTGGCTTGTCATTGATTTCTCTCAAAACGAAAATTCTTCAACTAAAACCTTATTGCGATTTGTAATAGGTGAGTAGGTTGCTCAATTTTTTATTTTCGCGTTGTAAGCTTGCAAGCTGGTTTTCCATCATTTTGCTATAGCTGGCAAGCATAGCGTCACTGCGTGCGCTTTCAGAAGCATCGAACGCAATGGCAATAAAGTGATCATTTTGTTTCCGAATTTCAAGGCGATAGAGTAGATCGGCTTTGTCAGCTACGCTGATACGACAATGATAGGCTTGCCCATTGCCTAATCGTCTCTCACATTTCCGCTGGTTAAAATCATCTGTTAGATCATTTAGATTTTGACCAATAACCGCACCAAAAAGAGCGGTGAAGGGCTGGTTAGCATCACAAATAATCATGGCCTCATCAAGCATGATGATGGGTAAAGCGAATAAGGATGTCAGGTCATTATCCAGTGTTATCATCATGATTTTGTCGCGGTATTACCAATCGTGGCCAACGTAATATCGTCTATTTGTGGGTGCTGTTTTGCGAGATCAAAAAGCTGGGCTAGCGCCGCTGGGCCATAGCTTTTATCTAACTGAATCAAAAAGTCATAAGCCGCCTTGTCATCAGCAAATCCATCCTCATGATCAGGCAATCTTAAATCCAATATACCGTCGCTAAAGATATAAAGCCGCTTGCCCTCAATTGGGCAGTGATGCGCTGTGATATCTTCATAAAAATCAGCTGGCAAAACCCCAATGGCTGGCCCATCTGACGGGAAATGGTGCACATCTGCCTGATCGCCAATCAATAACGCATCAGGGTTCCCCAAATTTAATAGCTCACATTGCTTTTTATCTGGTGATAGCCGCGCCAAGGTCATTGCCACAAAAAGTCCATCTGGAAATTTATCTTCTAAAATAGTTACGATTTGTCGCGCTAAGTGGGTCAATGTTGGGGCATCAAAGCAGGCGCGAAAGGCCGTTAATGTTTGTGCCATGATGATGGCCGCATAAATGCCTTTGCCTGCCACATCGCCTGAAACAAAGGTGATTTGACCATCTTCATGTTCTGCAATTTCATGAAAATCACCTGATAATTCACGAAGCGGCACACAGCGTGATTCAATGCCGTCAAATTGGATGCGTTCTGGGACAAGCAATTCTTGAACAGTCTGGGCTTGATCTATTTCCGCATTAATTCTGGCGCCCCAAATCGCAAGCTGTTCATTTTTCTGCACAATTTCACGATTTTGTTTCTCGATCATCTGGCTATAACTTGCCATTAAAGCCTCATTGCGCAATGTCGCAGACGCATCACTTGCCAGCCCATAATAACCAGCCTCATAAGCCTTTAATTCAATTTCAAAAGCAATAGGACGCTTAGATTTTGACTGCACAATAAAGCGATAGCTTTGGCCTGACGCTTGTTTGCGCTGGCATTTTCGTTCACTGAAATCTGCGCTGTAATCAGGCAAATAATGACCAGTAATATCCCCAAAAGAGGCTTGAAAGGCCTGATTTAAGCTTGTGATGTGAAAGCGGTGATCAAGTGTGATGATGGGGACATCAAAAAACGAGATCAGATCGGCATCATGCGTCAACGATATCGCCCTTAAGAGAGGCTAAGAGGCCGATGATATGGGTGATGTCTTCGTCCTCAACACCATTATCTTCAAGGACAAATTGTACGGTCTTTGCGACCTCATCAAAGGCTTGTTCTGAAATCTTCAACCCCGTATGCGCAACATTCATGGCGCGGCCATCATATTGTTCTGGTCCGCCAAGGGCTTGTGATAAAAATTTGACCTGATGATCCATTAACCCTTTTAAATCAGACCGATCAAAATAAGGGGCTGTAATTTTATTTTCAATCAGCTCATCATATAGATCTGATACCAATTTACTGATCGTGGCAAAGCCACCATATTTTTCAAATAAAGACATAAGGTCCATCCATAAGCATAATCTCATCCACCCTTATTGTTATGTGTGAATTAGAACAAATGCAAGTGGGGTCTATTTGGCTTGTGGATTACGCACATAGATTATTGGTTGGCGCACCTGTGGCAAAGGCATCAATATGCCCAATCAGCTGGTCCCATAAAATTTGCATGGCTTCATCAGATGCCCATGCGGTATGCGGGGTCAGGATGAAGTTGGGGCGATGCAGATTCTGCATAAAAATATGATCAGCCGCTGGCGGTTCTGTTGTGACAACATCAAAACCAGCCCCCGAAATCTTGCCAGTATCAAGGGCGTTAATCACATCTTCTTCATTGACCAGCCCACCACGTGATGTGTTAATAATCAGCGGCCTTCGTACCATTTTGGCAAATTCATCTGCGGCAATATAATTGGTGGTTTCGGCTGTTAGGGGACAATGGAGCGATATCACATCGGCGCGCGCTAGCACCTCATCAAATGCGGTATAGCCTTCTGGAATGGTTGGGCTGTTTTTGCGCGCCGCTTTTAAGACGGTCATGCCGAAGGCTTCAGCGATCTTTTGGACAGAGCCGCCGATTGTGCCTGTGCCAATCAAGCCAAGAACTGAGCCATGCAAATCAGCAATAGGGTGGGTGAAAAAGCAAAATTGATTGGCGGCCTGCCATTGGCCTTGTGCCACATCTCTTTGATAGCCTTTTAACGCGCGTCGTAAGGATAGGATCAAAGCAAAGCAATGTTCTGGCACGGTCTTTTGGGCATAGCCTCTGATATTTGAAACAATGATGCCATGATCTTGGCATGCTGCAATATCAATTTTATCAAAGCCTGTGGCTGAGATCGCAATCATTTTTAATTTCGGCAATTGCGCAATGATATCTCGCGGCATAGCAACTTTATTGAGTACCGCGATATCGGCGTCTTTCAACCGATCAATCACATCTGCTGGGTCTGTTTTCTCATAGCTTGTCCAATGATGCGCTGTTTGCGGTTTGCCAAGCGTGATATTCGGGCCAATGGTGGCTCTATCTAGGTGAACAATCGAAAAAGCAGACATGAGGAAGGCTCCTAAAGAGATAGATATCAGATGGTATGAAGTGAGGTTTGCTTTTACAAAAGCGTTAGCACATTTTCAGGCGGCCTGCCTATCACAGCGCGATCCCCTTTGGTCACAATGGGGCGTTCAATCAGTTTCGGATAACGGATCATCACTTCTAGAAGGGCATCACCGTTGATCTCATCATTAGGTGCGATATGGGTCTTATAATCAGCCTCTGATTTACGCAAAATATCAGCGGGGTCTTTACCAAGCAGGGCAAGAAGGTCTGATAATTCTTTTGCCGATGGTGTGTTTTCCAAATAAAGAATAATTTCTGGCTCATGGCCATGTTGGCGTATAATATCCAATGTTTGGCGCGATTTGCTGCAACGAGGGTTATGATAAATTGTGATGTTTTCCATGAAAAACAGGCCCTTATGAACTATGGCTTTTGCCGCTTTATGAATTGCGATACGCTCATAGATGTTGCCTTTTTGGCGCAGATAATCAAGGCAAATAGACAAATGAGATGAAAGATCATGATGGATTTGCAATTTTCATTCGAAGCCCGATTATGGGTTTGGCAAGGGCCATCTGCTTGGTATTTTGTGACTTTGCCAGTTGCGGTCGCAGATGAAATCCGCTTTTTCACAAGCGAACAGATGGGCGGTACAAAAAGAAGAGGCTTTGGCTCTGTTCGTGTATCTGTCCAGCTTGATGATGAAATCTGGGCGACCTCTGTTTTTCCTGACAAACAAAGTGGGTCTTATTTATTGCCAATCAAAGCCGCCATCCGCAAAGCCACAAATTGGCATCTGGATGATGTGCGGCTATTGCATCTAAAGATTAAGCCAGATTAACCGCAAGGGTGTTGGAAGCGATCCATGTCTTATTATGATTTTGTTTTTGAAGCACAGATTGAAAAATTGCCAATCGGTAATGGCAAAAAGGTTTTGCATTATACGGTTGTTATCTTGCCAGATTCAGTGGTCTCATCTTTGCCCTTCGCAGATTATCCCAAGCTGAGGATCATCGGAGAGTTAGAAGATCATCCCATCAGAGGCGCGTGGAACCCTTTGGCAGATGGCAGGAAATATTTCATCCTTTCGCAAAAATTTTTGCGATCAGCTGGCCTTTTGTTGGGCGATTGGACAGAAATGCGTTTCAATATTGATGATCAAGATTTTGTTGATATTCCAAGTGAATTACAGGCCTATTTAGCGTGCAATGACGCCTTTCGTGAAAAATGGCAGGGCCTAACAGCTGGCAAACAGCGGTTTTTTTGTCATCAGATTTCATCAGCAAAACAACAAACCACAAGAGATAAACGCACCAATCAGGCGATTGCCCAGATTATGGCATAAGGTTTATCTGTAATCAGGGCTTATCTATTTTTGAGTTTTTCACCAGCCGCACAGGCGGTTGCAATTTCTGCGCATCTCTTTTGTCTGGTGGGATCTGTTTTCGCTGTGCTGAGCCATCTTAGGATATTGCGTTGATAAGACGGCGCGGCACCTTGCCACCAATCATAGCCATTTTGCGCCTGTAGAGCGTCTTTCAAATCATTCGGGCATTGCAGGGCGTCAACATCTTGATTGGCCAGCCACTGACCTGTTTTTTGGGCTGTCTTAATGACGGCAAACCCACTAGGCTGCATGCGGTCGTCTGCTAGCAATGCTTCTGCTCTTGTCCGATAAGATTGCGTCCAAGCGTGCTGTTTTCTTTTGCAGATTAACTGCATAGTACGCGCTTCATCCAACGCATAACGCCGCCCATCAATCCAGCCAAAGGCAAGCAACGCATCTAGCACCTCATCTCGGCTAACATAGCGGTCAGGAGATGATTTTTTATAGGTAACAAGCAAATAAGAGTCATCACTTTGATGATGATCAGCCAGCCAATCCCACAGCGCATCTGGGCGATCAATTTCTATTTTTGGCAGGGTGTCAGACATGCTATTCCACATAAATTTGACAATGTGGCAGCTTTTTAAAGCGGTAATCAGCAAAGCGGTTATAGGCGATATGTGCAAGCTGATTAATCACAGGCCATTTACCAAAAAAGGCCAAGATCTTCCAATAACGCAAATGCTGCCAAATCAGGATAAAGGCATCGACACCGATATGAAGGCGACCTGTGTGATCAGTTGCATGAAGGCGGCGCAATGCGGCTTCTTGGCTGATCCCAAGCTGATCAAGATGTTCGGGATGGGTGGCAATATCATGCCAGTGAAAAATACCATCTGGTGCCTGCGATTGATAGGTACGGATTTCTTTGCTGCAAAGCCCGCATTTGCCATCAAAATAGACTGTAATCATCATCTCACCTCTGGTTTCAGATAAGAGATAGTGTGACTGGCACAAAAGACCATGCTGTTTGGTCTTTTATGCCAATCTTAAGCCAATTTTATAAAAAACGCCGCTTATTCATGCGCGCCAAATGCCCCTGTTCTGACCTTATAATCAACAGCCATATCATAGCTTGGGTCATCTTCGCTATCGATGATCAATTGGCCAGAGCGTGATAACAGGGCGTGGCAATTATGGCTGAGGTGACGCAATTTCACAATTTTGCCAGCATCTTGATATTTTTGTGCGACATCTTCGATTGCCTGCAAGGCAGATTGGTCAACCACGCGCGATTTGGCAAAATCGATCACTACGATATCAGGGTCATAAGCGATCTGGAATAATTCGCGGAAGCTTGTCACAGACCCGAAAAATAATGGGCCTTTAATGTCATAAACCAACGCGCCAGCTTCTCTGACAGAGGGGCGGGTAGAGGCCTGAATTTGCTTGGCAGAATTCCAAGCATATACGAGGGCTGACATAATCACGCCAACAATCACAGCCACAGCCAAATCTGCAATCACAGTCACAAAGGTGACAACCACAATCACAAGCGCGTCTGACAATGGCACGCGGAACAACGTCTTTAATGAATTCCACGCAAAGGTACCAATGACCACCATAAACATCACACCAACAAGTGCGGCAACAGGGATTAATTCAATCCAAGATGAGGCCACAAGAATAATGGCAAGCAAGAAAAGAGCCGCTGAGGCAGCTGATAATCTTGTACGGCCGCCTGATTTTACGTTGATCATAGACTGACCAATCATCGCGCAACCGCCCATGCCACCGAAAAATCCAGTGACCAAATTAGCGGCCCCTTGTGCGACACATTCTTGTGATGCGCCGCCTCGTTGTTCTGTCATCTCACCAACAAGGTTTAACGTCAGCAAGCTTTCGATCAAGCCAATGGCTGATAAAATCAGAGCATAAGGCAAAATGATGATCAAAGTCTCTAGGGTAAAAGGTACCATCGGAATAGAAAATTCTGGCAAGCCACCTGCAAGAGATGCCAAATCTCCCACTCTTGTCACGCCTAAATCAAAGCCAAGCACAACCACCGAGACAACACCAATCGCCACAAGAGGGGCGGGAATGGTGCGTGTCATGCGTGGCACAAGCCAGATCAGTGCCATGGTTGCCGCAACTAGGATAAGCGTCAGGTAAAGTTCTGCGCCACTGATCCAAGATTTTTCACCTGTTTCTGATACAAATTTAAATTGCTCTAATTGCGCCAGTCCAATGACAATCGCAAGGCCATTCACAAAGCCAAGCATCACAGGATGCGGCACCATGCGGATAAATTTACCCCACCGTAATGCCCCAACGGTGATTTGAATAAGGCCCATTAACACAACTGTGGCAAATAAATAGGCCACCCCATGTTGGGAAACCAATGAGACCATAACAACCGCAAGCGCGCCTGTTGCGCCAGAAATCATGCCTGGTCTGCCCCCAATTAACGCTGTGATAAGACCCACAAAAAAGGCGGCATAAAGGCCAACCAATGGCTCTACCCCAGCCACAAAAGAAAAGGCAACTGCCTCTGGCACAAGCGCAAGCGCAACCGTTAAACCTGATAGAATATCAATGGTCACTTGTCTTGTGTTTAATGATGGGCTCTCTGCAGGGTTGGCGGCACCAAATAAATAGGCGCTTAATCTGCGCGATGACAACATACCAGACGACATAGCTGAAAAACTTTCTTGAACGCCGCAAACAAGATCTTCGCTGTTGCCGCGGGGGTTGGCCGGAAATGGTTGGGCTTGTCCTACCTTGTGGGTGCGGTATTGGCAAGGAGATATTTATGATGATTGCAAAAGCAAAGGCCAGATCAGCCAGCCTGAACAGAGCTAGCGATGCTTGGCCACCAATGCCATAAATTCTGGAAAGGCCTCAGCGTCATTGACTGTTTTATCGCGGCATCTCTCATTGCAAAAGCCATAAACCTTATCATCTAGCGCAAGATAATGGGTGGTCGGCAATCCTGAATAGGGGCAGGTGTCATTGACCGCATCGGTGCGTATGGTTGCCTTGGCTGGCAAGGGTTGGGGGCCTGGCCATTTGGTCGTTGGCCAATCACGATAATAAAAATCTTGTGCCGCGAAGGTCAAACCTAAGGCCCGAAATTGACGAAATGGCAAATGATGTAAATGTTTCTTTACATAAGCCTTGGCATTGTCATTCACATCTAGACCATAGCCAGCAATGCGCGCCGCGACAGGAGCAAACATCACATCTGCCGCGCTATAGGCGCCGCAAAGCCAGCCATTTTCATCTGTCCGTGTTTGCCATAGTAATTCAAGACGGCGCAAATCCTGTATCACCTCATCTCTTTCTGATTTTGGCAAATAAGCCACGCGGCTATTCATGGGGCAATCACCACGCAAGGCCATAAAGCCAGAATGCATTTCGGCCATCAGATTACGCGCTCTTGCCCGCTCTGGCCCCTTTTCTGGCAATAAGCCTGCCTCAGGATGACGGCTTGCTAATTCTTCGATGATTGACAGGCTATCGGTGAATAAGGTGCCATCTTTGACGCGCACCACTGGTACTGTTTTCGCAGGGGCAAACGCCTTCAAATCTTGTTGAAATGCGGAGTCATAAAGCCGCGTGATGCTGGTTTTGACATCAATGCCAAAACAGGTAAAGGCCAGCCAGCCGCGCAAGGACCAGCTGGAATAGGATGGATCTGCGATTAAGAGGTGATAGTTAGACATAATCTTGTCTCCCTCAGATTTTGTATCTTTTGCATATCATAAGGTAATTAAGATAAATCACATTGCATAAATACCACATCAAGGTGGCGTTCAAATTTAAAGCCAATATTGCGTGCAATGCCAACCATTTCAAAACCGCAATGGCGATGCAGTCCAATTGAGCCTTGATTATCGGAATCTCCAATCACAGCCATCATCTGGCGAAACCCTTTGGCGCGTGCCATTGTGATCAGATGTGATAATAACGCATGACCAATCCCTTGCCTGATATGATCAGGGGCAACATAAATGCTGTCTTCAACCGTAAAACGATAGCCATAGCGCGCTTTATGCGGCCCTGCATAGGCAAAGCCAATGGCCTGATCATTTTCATCTGTTGCGACAATCACAGGATAGTCATTTTGCTGTAATGTTGAGATGCGCTCTGCCATTTGGGCCTTGCTTAACGGTTCTGTTTCAAAGCTCGCCGTGCCATAGCGCACATGATGGCCGTAAATATCAGTGACAGCGTGTAAGTCAGTATCCTGATAGGGTCTGATAAGGGGGGCTTGTGCTATGCTTTGTGCCATGAGTTTTATCTCTTATCGTTGTTCTTTGGGCAATCACTTAAAACGCAAATTATTCTTATCATAAGCCAATGCATGACACCGTCAATCCAAGCTTTTCATAAGCTTGGCAAGGATGTCATTCATGCGAAGATGGCAGCGGTGATGAAATCTGTTGCGTCACTCATAAAGCGGCATCATAACTATCAAAGCTGCTTTTTTTGAAAATGAAAGTTATCTTATGTTTGCCTTTGCCTTTGCTGTATTTCTGTTGATTGTTACCCCAGGCCCTGGTGTGCTATCTGCCGCAGGCATTGGTGCGGCATTTGGGGCAAGGCCTGCGTTATTTTATATTGCAGGTTTGTGGATTGGCACCAATATCGTATCGCTGGCCGTCATATCTGGCCTTGTGGCAGTGTTATTTGCTGAACCTTTGCTTCGGATGATCTTACTGATTGGCTCAGCGTTCTATTTATTATCATTGGCATTTCGTATTGCCACTGCAGGGCGCGGATTACATTTTCAAAAAGCCACGTCAGCCCCAGGCCTTCGTGCTGGTTTATTTTTGCAATTCATAAACCCAAAAGCCTATGCTGTGGCTTTGACGTTATTTTCAGGTTTTGCCTTTGCACCAGATAATTTTTTATTCGAAACATCTGCCAAAATGGTGATTTATAACCTGATTTGGGTGCCGCTTCATCTTGGCTGGTTGTTCTTGGGGTTAAAATTACATGCGCTGAATTTACCGCCAGAAAAACAACGTCTGATCAATTATGTCATGGCGGCTGCCCTCACAGGCGTTGTGCTGTTATCTTTATCATCCTTGATCGGCTAGCTTTTTTTAGGCGGTCTGTGCCACGCCCAAACCGCAGTTACTTTGCGTTTTTGATTTTTGCCCCTAGAGTGAAAGGGGGCTAGACCCAAAAAACAATCAATCTGGGGAGCATGTGATGGCACAAGAACATGATAACAGCATGATGGATAATCTTTTTTGGTGGGGCATTCCGACATTGTTTCGTTGCCCGCATACCGCCATTCATGATGCCCAATTATCACAAGCTGATATTGCGCTTGTGGGGGTGCCGCATTCCACAGGTAATGGCACCACAGAAAGAGATCAACATTTAGGGCCGCGATCTGTCAGGCATGTGTCAGCTATGCAAAGACGTGTTCACGGTGATTTTCATCTTGATCCTTGGTCAGCTAAGACCATAATTGATGCTGGTGATGTGCCGTTTCCGCGCGCGAATGATAATGAAGATTGCATTGCGCAAATTACCTCTTTTTATCAAAAGCTAGATCAAGCAGGTGTGCGTCCTGTTTCGATTGGTGGTGATCATTCGATCACAGGTGGCATTGTCCAAGCGTTGGGTTGTGGCCAGTTAACCAAGGGAGAGCCGGTTTGTTTCTTGCATCTTGACGCGCATACAGATGTTTTTACCAAAGTCGATCATTTCCTAGGGGCCAAGAAATCAGCGGCCCATTGGGGCGCGTATCTTGCAGACCAAGGGCAAGTTGATCCGCATCATTCTATGCAAATTGGGCTGCGTGGTCATCCACGCACATTGGATTGGCTCCAGCCTTCTTATGATTATGGCTATAACGTTGTTACCATGGCAGATTATCGTAAAAGAGGGGCGGGTGATGTGATCTCGCAGATCAAGGATGTGTTGGATGGGCGTCCTGTCTATATCACCTTTGACCTTGATTGTTTGGATGCCACAGTCGCGCCTGCTGTTGCTAATGTCGAAGCAGGGGTTTGCGGCTTTACGATTGATGAAGCGCGTGAATTGCTGCATGCGGTGCGCGGGATGAATATTGTCGGCGGCGATGTTGTGTGTTTGATGCCAACCAAAGATCACCCCAATCATATGACGTCACTGGTCGCTGGATCTTTGATGTTTGAAATGCTGTCTATGATGGCCGAATTATAACAGCGCATCTGCTTTGCCATAGCTTTGCCTTATTCTTGTCATGATGATGCCCCACCTGCTGGCTAGGGTGTCATCATGGCAAGAGATGCCTCATCATTTTTTAACAGGGCCGAGCATGGATAACACAATTTACAAAAGGCAGATGATACCCTCATCTGGCGTTATGCCAGCGTCGAAAGGCGTGTCTAAAACGACAAAATTAGATACCACAATGTCCTGTTATTTGACCTTGCTAGCAGGTTTGCCAAAGGGTGCGGAAAGCAACGCAAACGGCCAATCACATCCCGATGGCATGGCACAAGCAAATTTGTCAGATTTCATCCGCTAGCCCTGATAGGCGCTGGTTTCAGTTATCTGGTTAACCTTGCGGTGAAAAAGGAATGGTTGTTTGTCCTTGTTCTGTCCAGCTGATGATGCCGCCTTCTAGATGCGCTGCTTTGTTATAGCCAAGCTGTTCGACAAGCGCATTGCCAAGCATGGATGAACGCTGGCCTGAATGGCAATAAAGGATGAAGGGTGTTTCCAATGTTGGCACAAGCGCACGGAATTTTTCCAAGAATTCAGGGTGAATACCACCTGATGGTGCAAAGCCTGATACAAGTTGGGCGCGCTCAATGGTGCCTGTCATTTGCCATTCATCTTCACGGCGGATATCAATGATGATCACATCTTCTTTTTGGGCTGCTTGCATTTGTTCGACTGATAAATCTGCCAATGTCGCTGGGATTGTGGCAGACACCAATTCAACATCGAATGTCAAAGTGGCATTTGGCGGAATAACATCTCCTGCCCCAGATGCGCCATAGCCTAATTCTGGGGGGATCGTCAAAGTGCGCTTTTCGCCGACTTTCATCCCCTCAATGCCTTGATCCCAGCCTTTAATGACCTGACCAGAGCCAAGCGTAAAGCGAATTGGCTCACCTCTTTTATGTGAGTCATCAAACACAGTGCCATCCTCAAGACGACCTTGATAATGAACAGCAACCATCATGCCTTGTTCGGCAATGATATCATTTTGTGTGTCAGACATAGCGGCGTTTCCTTGATGAACAATTTTTGGGTCTGTAATGCTTTGGTCAATAATGCTTTGGTTAGGCACAAGGTGCGGTTTGTTAGCCATCCACGCCCCTAATGCTAGCGCGGTGATAACACAACCAAAGCCGATTAGAAACAGATGTCTTTTCAATAAGGTGGTTGTTTTTTTACCTTCTGGCATCTTGAAGCGCACTCCGATATTTTAAAAATAAAGCAATTACGGCGCTTTTCGTTCATTCGCATCTGCGAGCAATGCCGCAAAGCGATAAATGCCGTGCACGAATTTGGAAAATGGCAAAATCAAAAAGAACCCGTAAACAAGACCTAGATGTATGGCCAATGTTAAGCCCATAAAGCTGGTTTCGCGTAAGGCTAGCAAAATCAGACCCGTGGCGCTGACCCAAAAAAGAAGCCAGATAAAGGCATAATCCATGCCAAGTGTTTTAAAGGATTTGATATGGCGATCCATGCGGCGTTTTTCATGCCAAAGCCCTGCTGTGCCAATGCATAAAATGATACCGCCAACCGTGCCAATCACAACAGGTAATTCAAAATAGCCATAAGGGGCTTCACGGCCAAAAACATAATGGTAAATCGTGCCAAGCGAGGTAGAGGCAAAACACATCATAAAGCCATAAAATGTGAAGTGATGATAAAGGCGGCGTAATTTGCTTGGTCTGTCATCGACGCTGGGACAGCCATCGCCCTTGCCATTATGATTGCCGCCTAGATGGCGTAAGCTTGCGGTGGCAGCTAGCGCATCACGTAACGCTGGCATGCCGCCCCATCTCGCCCCTGTGCTGGCCCAATAATTACGCCACCCCATAACAAAGGATAAAAGCACAAAGGCGGTGATTGCCAGCGGGATCCCTGCCATCACATTATGCGGCATAATCTGATAAAACGCGCCTTCGCCTAGATGGATCCCCCAAAATAAATGGGGGGCAATCATCGCCAGCATTGCGCCAAGCACAAGGGAAAACACAATGGTAATGGCGATGCTGACCATCAGCCCATTTTGTTCAAAAATACGCCCAAGCGCGCGTGGATAGGCAAATTCCCCATAAGAGGCAAGGCGTCTTTCAGCCAAAGTTTGCGGAACATTCACGCCAAATTCATGGGGAGGTGCATATTGACAGGCATGATAGCAGGCACCGCAATGATGGCATAGATTGGCCAAAAACGCCGTATCTGAAATCTCAAAATTGCGGCGTCGTTCCATCGCAGGAAAGACAGCGCAAAATCCCTCACAATACCGGCATGCATTGCAAATTTGCATGATGCGTTTGGTTTCTTCGTGGGTGTCTTGTGTGGCAAGTGAGACAAGGTTTATATCATTCATAACAATCCAACCTCTTTATTGATTTGTGATCTGGCGTGCGGCTTGTTCGCCAGCGATCAGGCCAAACACACCGCCAATTGTCATGCCAATGCCTGCTAAATAGCCTTGGCCAAGCACATTGCCTGCCATGATTTCACCTGCGGCATATAAATTGCCAGCTGGTTTGCCATCAGACATGATGATTTGCGCTTTGTCATTCACCTCAACTCCCATATAGGTAAAGGTAATGCCAGGGCGCAAAGGAAAGCCATAAAAAGGCGGCTTTGTGATGGGGGCTGACCAATTTGTTTTTTCAGGGCTTAACCCCGTGGTGGCTTTGCCATCTAGGATTTGTTGATCAATAGGCCCGTCTGGACAAGCCGCATTAAAGGCGTCAATCGTCTTGCATGTGGCTTTTTCTGGCAGATCAAGCAATTCTGCCAAAGCGCCAATGCTATCAGCTTGGATCGGGGTAAACACAGATGGCATAAACCGCTTTACGCCGTCTGAATCAAGAATGGCATAGGCAATTTGATCAGGTTGACCCGCCACAAGACGACCCCAAATCGCATATCGTTTTGGCCAAAAATCCTCACCTTCATCATAAAATCGCTTGCCATCCTTATTCAAAACCGCACTGAAAGGCACACCATCAATACGGCTGGCAATGCCGCCATCATATTTTGGCGCTCTGGCATCAATGGCAACCGCATGACATTGATTAAGATCACCAACGGGCTGTGCGCCTTGATCAAGCAAGGATCGCAAAACACCGCCCTTATTATATGGCGTGCCTCTGACAAGGAAATTCTTTGCTGGTGCGCCCCAGCCTTCTGCCAACCATTCCAGATTGGCTTCAAAACCGCCTGCGGTGGTGATGATTTTTTTGGCTGTCAGCTCTAGGCCATTTTCAAGTGTGATGCTTGTGCAAAACCCGTCCTCTAGGGATAATTTTGCCACTGGCATTTCATAGGCAAAAGAAATGCCAACCTTTTCGCCATGACGGCACAAGCTGTTCAGCAAAGCGCGGCCGCCACCAAGGAAAAAGGCATTGGTTCGTCCCAAATTCAATGTGCCAGACAAGGCAGGTTGAAAGCGCACCCCACGCTGTGACAACCAGCTTGTTAATTCTGTTGATTTCTCAAGGGTGATTGATGCCAATTCTTGATTTGTCACACCTTTGGTGACACGCATTAAATCGTCAAAATATTCTTCAAAACTATAAGCATCTGTCAGCACATCTGTTGGCTCATCATGCATGGCGCGCAAATTGCGGGTGTGCCTTGTATTGCCGCCACGCATATCACGCGGTGCGGCATCGATAATCAGGGTCCGACATCCTGCCTCTGCCGCCGTGATGCCTGCGCACAGCCCCGCATTGCCAGCGCCAATAACAATAATATCCCATGACAAATTATGGGCTAATTCTTCAAAAGTGAGCGCATCTTGCGGCATGGCTTGGCTAACATTCTCTTCAGTATTTTGTGATATTGTAAGCCCATATGCCTATGGCGGTCACGGCGGGGGAAATCACAATCATTGCACTTATTGTATACATATGTATACAATGGAGTGTCTGACGATAAAAATATCAGGTGTTGATGTCAATGATAATGCCAAAAATAATGGTCAAAAATGATGGCCAAAAATAACAAGACAAAGGCAAGCCGATGATGGTCGCGTGGTCAGAGCTGAGTGATAAGATAGATGATGCGCCAAGTGGCAAGATGACAAATGCGGTGCGCATCCGCAAAATCTTGCTTCAGGCGATTGGAGAGGGGACCTTGCCCGCTGGCGCACGGATCATCGAAAAAGAGTTGGGCGAGGCGTTATCTGTCAGCCGCACCCCCTTGCGTGAAGCCTTATCAGCACTGCGCTCAGAGCAGATCGTGGAACGTGATGAAGATGGCTTGCGGGTGCGAAAATTGGCATGGCAGGATGTGCGTGATCTTTATGAAATGCGTGGCACGCTAGAAGGGATGGCGGCGCGGCTTGCCGCGCGTCATGCCTCAGCATCTGAATGCCAGATTATCGGAAATTTGTGTGAAGAAGAAGCTGCCTTAATCGCCAAACAAGCAGAGCCAGATGCGTTATCGCAATTAAATAAACGATTCCACAACACCATTTTACAAGCCGCAGGCAATCAGTTTTTATCTGATGAGTTGCGACGTTTATCGCGCTTAACTTTGCTGCTTGGCTCGACCGTCTATTCGTTGACAGACCGATTGTCTATGATACAAGCAGAACATCTTGCCATCACAAACGCAATCTGTGCCAAAGATGAAGAAGCCGCCGAAGCTGAAATGCGCGCGCATTTATCGCAAGGTTTGGCGGCGCGTTTGATGATTATGGCGCAAATTCAAGGGCCTGAATTGGATTAATATCCCACTGATTTAGGGGGAAGGGACGTATATGATCTGGCAAGATATCAAGACCATGACTCTTACCTTTTCCCTTGCGCTTGCCACAGGCTGGTTATTTTTTCAAATCGGCTTTCCCGCGCCCTATTTGATGGGAAGCTTATTTGGTGTCTGGTTAACAGGTGCTTTGATCAAGCCATTATCCCCTTATTTAGGCGTGGCACGCTGGTTTCATATTCCTGTTGTGTTGGGTCTAGGCGTGCTTATTGGTGGGGCGTTTGGCGATGATATCTTAAGTAAATTAGGGCACTGGTGGGATACCGTTCTTTTGATGCTGTTCACAACTATTGGCGTGTCAGTTGTCAGCTATCAATTTCTGCGTCACTATTGCGGTTATGATAAGATTTTATCTTATTTTTGCTGTGTGCCAGGCGGGCAAGCCGAAGCCATTATCATGGCGCGTGATTTGGTTGAAAAAGATTATGTGGTGGCGTTATTTCACCTGGTCAGGGTCTTTATTGTCTTTGTATCCACCCCGTTTTTGCTTGCCGTGATCGAAGGCCAATCTGCTGTTGCGCGTTCAAATGACATGCTTGTTGCTATGCCCTCTTTGATGGATTTGCCAGCGTCAGATATCATGGCCTTTTTTGTCATGGCCATTGGGGGCTATGGCTTTGCCAGAGTGATCAAAATGCCCATGGCCCATTTGCTTGGGCCATTATCTGTTTCCTCAGTTGCGCATTATTTGGGCGTGGTTGAATTGCCACGGGTGAATGAATTTGTGATTTTGGCACAATTGGTGATCGGTGGCGGAATTGGGGCCCGCTTATCCAAAGTCGCTTTTAAAGAGTTATTCGGCTATTTTAAAATGGCGGTGTTAAACACAATGATAGTGTTAACAGGTTATGTCAGCGTGGCGGTCTTTATCACTGTGATTTATGATACCAGCTTTTTGGAAATCTGGATGGCCTTTGTGCCTGGCGGTCTTTATGAAGTGACCTTGCTTGCGCTTGTATTTGGGTTCGATGTGGCCTTTATCGCCTTTCACCATACCACACGCGTTTTGCTGATTTTCTTTACGCTTCCTGTATTTGCCAAAAAATTGCGCTCTTAATTATAATTATTTTGCCCAAACAGATTGCGGGATAAAAACATCACCTTGTGCCAATTTGCGCGCGGTGCGCACAACGCCAGCTGATTTATGATGAAATTGTCCGTCTTGGATCTGATAATCAACAATCACATCCATGGTGCCCATAGGGTGATGCAATGTTAATGTCGCTGGCACATTTTCAGGTTGCATCATCATACCATCGGCGATGGTATTGGGGGTTAAGGCACAGCTTGCCAGACATTGGCTGCCTGTGACGGCCATGGTGGGGTGGGTATCCCATGGCATAAAATAGCGGGTAAAAATATGTCCCTGTTCAGGGTGCGGGGCAAGCAAGCCAAATTTCGGTGTCACAGATTGCGAGACATCCCCTAGGCCCATGGCAGCACCCGCGGCAAGGCGCACCGCTTCCATCTTTTCAAAAAAGGAACGATTGCTATCAAGCTCTTCACGGCTTTCAGTGCCAGTCAGGCCAAAATCGGCGGCTCTGGCAATTACCATAGGCATCGCCACATCCATACAAGTGACCTCAATGCCATTCATGTGGTCTTTGGTGTTGCCAGTTGGCAAAAAGGCCCCTGTAGAAGAGCCAGCCACATCCATAAAGCTTAAGCCAACAGGCGCAGCACTGCCAGGAACGCCATCAATCATTGTATCACCATCATAAGACATGGCGCCATCAGGTGTTTGAATGGTGGCAATCACGCGCGCGCCTGTATTCACCGCTCTAATTTTCACCATTGTGACATCATCAGTTGGTTTGATCAGCCCCATTTCAACTGCCGCTGGTGCGACGCCTGTTAAGATATTGCCGCATGTGGGCTTAAAATCTACCATCTGTGTTTCCACAGATACTTGGGCAAAGAAATAATCAATATCAGCCCAATCATCATCAGAGGCAGATAACATGGCGACCTTGGTTGTGACCGCATTGCCGCCGCCAATGCCATCAATATTTAACGGATGACCTGATCCCACTGCGGCAATTAACACATCTGCTAGCTTGTCCAAATCATCTGGCAAATCAGCGCGGTTAAAATAGGGGCCTCGTGAAGAGCCGCCACGCATAAAAACATAAGGGATCGCTGTTTGTGTCATCATAAGGGCTTTCATTTTATCACGAAATCAGTGTGGTTATCATAACAGGCCCCTGATTTTGCGCAAAGAGGCAAAAGGCGTTTACAGAGTAACAACCACCCCTTTTGATGCGGATTCTTGTGCTGCAAGTCCCATGCGAACCGCCCAGATGCCATCTGATAATGTGACTTCCACCTGTGCCTCGCCTTTGACAACAGCCAAGAATTTTTCATGTTGGTGAAAGGTGGAACCATTATGATCCCCCGCATCCAAAATGGTATCATCAATTGGGCAAAGCTCTGTGACAGGCGCGCAAGGCGTGCGTTTGCTTGTGATGATTTGCGGCACAGGGCGTTTGTCTTCTGGGCCTGACCAAAACCGTCCTGGGCCTGGCAATTTGACTTCAATCTTGCCGTCAGGGCCCACCGCATGGATCATTTCTTGGAATTCAGAGCCTTCGGCAAACATGGATAATTCCAGCATAGCGCGCGTGCCATTGGCAAAATCAACAATCACATAACCGCAATCCCAAATATCAGATGTCTTGCCATCATATATTTCATCAAGGTGATTTACTTCCTGACCAGCAGATGCCATCACCTTCACAGGGTCTGATTGCAAAATATGACGCATTAAATCAAAGAAGTGACAGCATTTTTCAACAAAGGTGCCACCTGAATTTTCATTAAAGCGATTCCAATTCCCAACTTTTTCCAAGAACGGAAAACGATGCTCTGTGATGGATAGCATTTTCAGCCCGCCCGTGACATCTGGCGCGTTGGTGATGAATTGTTGCATGGGCGGCATATAGCGATATTCCATCGCAACCCATACAGGCGCATCATAAGCCTCTTGAAACGCGGTAATGCGCGCAAGATCATCCGCGCTGGTATAAAGCGGCTTTTCCACAAGGATCGGCAAGCTGACATATTTGGCGATGGTCTCTAATTGTTCAACATGACAGAAATTTGGGCTGACAATCACCAAGCAATCAAGCGGGCTATGTTGTAACAACGCCTCAATGCTATCAACAAATACAGCATCAGGCGCGAATTGCCGCGCGGCTTTTTGCATGCCAGCATCAGGTTCAAAAATAACAGATACCGCACAATCCCCAAGCAATGCGATATTGCGCAAATGTTCTTGTCCCATCATGCCACAGCCAATCAAGCCATAATAAATCGTCATTTTTTATCCTTTAACAATCAAAGGGTACCGTAAATAGAAGGGCCATCTTGGTTGTGCCATCCTTAGGGGCCCTATCATAGAAATTTTCGCCAAATAGGCCAGCGATTATGTTGCGAAATTTTTAAGTTAGTCGTGCGACATAGCGGGCTTTGCTGGCATCATACCATGTTCGTGAATATTCTATTTTCTTGTTGCCATTTGACCAGCCAAACCGTTCAATATAGCCCATCATTGTATCAATTTGGCCGCGATACCACGGGGGAGGCGGGGCAATGGCAACCCAATCTTCAGCACGCGCAATCCAAATATTTAATTCTGTTTTAAAGAAATGATAGAGCGATTCTGTGATCTGGTCAGCGGAGATCTCGGCAATAACATCGCCATCAAGCCAGATTTCTTCCAAAGCAACAGGCTCACCATTCAAAAAACGAATGCGGCGAAACCGATGTCCAAAATCAGCTGTGCCAAAATCTGGCAAATCATCTGGTTTGCGCACTCTGGCATAATCAAGCAATTTTGCGGTTGGCAGCCCGCCACCAGATGGCATCTCTAATCTGAAAAAATTATATAAGGATGTTGATTGTTCTGTTTTGCAGATGTAATTGCCAGACCCTTGGCGGCGTTCCAGTAATCCCATTTCTGTTAATCGGCTAAGGGCTTTTCGCAAGGTGCCGACCGCCACATCATAGGTTTTTGCCATCTCTCTTTCAGGTGGCAATTTGCTGCCCACAGCCAGCCTGCCAGCGGTAATATCGCGCGCGATATGTTCAGCGATTTTGATAAAAACAGGCAAGGGCGCATCTGGCAGGGATCTCTTGCCAAAATCCTCAGTCAATGAGATGTGATTTTGATCAATTTGGGCCATTGGCATCCATCATCATTATCAAATTGATACACTATTGATTTATTTAACACTAGCTGGTAGTTTTTTGAAATGCAAGAGCAGATCCTGCAATAGGAGATCACAACAGGCGCGATGAAGGCGCCAGAGGTGATGGTGAGGAGAGAGATGTTATGAGTATTGTGCCGATTACCAGTGCTGATTTGGCTGCATCTGAGGTCAGCTTTTTTTCTGCATTATGTTCAGATGATTACCGCTATCTTGGTGTGCCAGATGGCGATTACAGATCAAGCTGGGCCCATTGTTCGGAAATTGTGACACGATCAGAGGCGCATGGGTTCCGCAATATCCTTTGCCCATCTTCTTATCAGGTTGGGCAAGATACCTTGTCTTTTGTGGCAGGCTGTGCGCCTATCACATCAAAAATGAATCTTTTGGCGGCGGTACGTTGTGGTGAAATGCAGCCCATAATGTTGGCGCGCACCATTGCCACCTTGGATCATATGTTACAAGGGCGCCTGACGATTAATATCATCAGCTCTGATTTCCCAGGACAGGTGGAAGATAGTGCCTATCGTTATCAACGATCACGTGAAGTGGTTGAAATTTTAAAGCAAGCTTGGACGCAAGATGAAATTAATTATGAGGGCGAGATTTACCAATTTTCCAATCTGACCACCGCGCCAGCAAAACCGTATCAGCAAAATGGCGGTCCTTTGTTATATTTTGGTGGCTATAGCCCTGCGGCGGTTGAATTATGTGCCCAGCATTGTGATGTCTATTTAATGTGGCCAGAATCAAAAGAGGATCTGGCGGCGCGCATGAAAACGGTTCATGAACGAGCGACGGCGTATGATCGCACATTGGATTATGGGCTTCGCGTTCATATGATTGTGCGTGATACCGAAGCAGAAGCCAGAGAATATGCCGCAGAGCTTGTCTCAAAATTAGATGATGAAGAAGGGCGCGCCATCAGAGATCGTGCGCTGGACAGCACATCGCTTGGCGTGGCACGTCAGGCGCGTAACAGAGAGCTTGCCGATATGGAAGGCTTTATTGAACCGCATTTATGGACAGGGGTTGGCCGCGCTAGATCAGGATGTGGTGCGGCCCTTGTTGGCTCAGCAGATCAGATCTTATCAGAATTAGAAGCCTATCAGAAAATGGGTATGCGGTCTTTTATCTTCTCTGGCTATCCTCATTTGGATGAATGTGATTATATTGGCAAACTTATTTTGCCAGAGATGAAAACTTGTTCTTTGCCGCATGAATATGGGCGTGTCCCAAACGCCTTGCCTGACACACCGCTTGGTTCTGGAGTACGAAAATAATGGAAAAAATTGCGTTAAATGAGACCTTATCATTGTCTCGCTTGATCTATGGCATGTGGCGTCTTGGCGATGATGCCAATACCAGCTCAGCTCATATTCAAGCGAAAATTGAAGCCTGTTTGGCCCAAGGCATTACCACCATGGATCAGGCTGATATTTATGGTGGCTATGAAGCAGAAGAATTGCTTGGTCATGCGTTTGCTGCTGCGCCATCTTTACGTGATCAGCTAGAGATTGTGACAAAATGCGATATCATCGCCCCTGTGGGACGTCATGCCTCTGCGCCTGTGAAATATTACGATACAGGCCGTGCCCATATCACCCAATCAGTCGAAGATAGTCTGCGGCTGATGCGCATTGATCATATCGATTTATTATTGATCCACAGGCCTGATCCGATGATGGATCATCATGAAACAGGCAAAGTGCTTGATGATCTTGTGGCATCTGGCAAGGTGGGGTCTGTTGGTGTGTCAAATTTCATACCACATGATTGGAATTTGTTGCAATCTGCGATGACAACAAAGCTTGCCACCAATCAAATTGAAATCTCTTTGCTGGCCAATGATCCTTTTACAAATGGTGAAATCGCCTTTTTGCAAGAAAAAGGCGTGCCGCCTATGGCGTGGTCGCCATTGGCAGGTGGCGCTTTATTTTCATCTGATAACAAAGTCTTGGCTGATACTTTATCACAGATTGCAGCTGAAAAAGAGGCAAGTGTCACCTCGATTGCGATTGCCTGGTTATTGGCGCATCCTGCGCGAATCTTACCTGTGCTTGGCACCAATAACCTTGACCGTATTGCCACCATTGGCAAGGCAATGACTGTCAAGCTGTCACGCCCTGAATGGTTTGAATTATATGAAGCAGCCAGAGGCTATGAGGTGGCCTAAATCGGCTTTGTTATTGTGACAAATACGCATCAAATGCAGACAGGCCTTCTTCTAGGCCTGTTCTGCCAAACCCAAATCTGAAACGGTCTTTTGGTGTGTCTTGCACCTCGCTGTGATAGATACCACTTGGCAACAGCAAAACCCCTGCCTCTTCGATCAATCGAGCGGCAAAGTGATCAATGCCGTCTGCGCCCTTATAGCGGGCAAAGCCAATACAGCCGCCATCAGGCTTGTGCCAGTCAAATAGGCTTTTATGCTTGGCAAAAAACGCGGCCCATAGCGGCAAATTATGATCAATAATGGCGTTATTACGTGCCAATAAAGCCTCTTTATTCTTCAGACCGATAATGGCCAGCTTCTCACTTGGCCCTGAATTACAGATCGATAAATAATGTTTCAGCCGTTCCATTTTCGATAAAATCTCTTTGTCTTGGCAGGCAATCCAACCAATGCGCAAACCTGGCAGGCCAAAGGATTTTGACATCACCCCAAGGGACAGGCCACGTTCATAAATATCAGCGACAAAGGGCAAATGCTGACTGCCAGATGGGCCAAGGCCGTGGAAAATTTCATCATGTAACAAATAGATCCCATGCGTACGACATAGCGCAATCAGCGCATGATAGCGATCTAGCGGTAGAATAGCCCCTGTGGGATTATGCGGGAAATTAATGGTAATCAGCTTGGTATTTGGCCTGATTTCTGCGGCAAGTCTGTCAATATCCAGTGACCAGCCATCATCGCCATCCAAAGGTACCCCTGTTACTGATGCAAGGGAGGCTGGCAAGGTTTCATGCGATTGGTAATTGGGGGTAATCACAATGGCATGATCATCTGGGCCTAACAGCACGTTATTTGCCGCATAGATACCTTCGCTTGCCCCTGCAAAACATAAAATATTGGTGGCTGATTGGTTGGCATAGCTTTGCGCAATCACCTCTCTTAAGTAAGGATCACCATAGGTTTCTGTGTAACCTAGCCACATCGTCTCAAACGCCAGCCTGTCTTCTTCATCTGCCATCGAAAGCAATTCTTGCAATGAGATGCTCTCAGCATCAGAGGCAGTCAGATGATATTTGGCTTTGAATTCCCATTTGGAAAAATGGGTCTCAAGGCGAAAGTCTGGAAGATGGACCATGGCGGAAAACTCTTAGGTGTTGTAGCTGTTTGCTAGAATGTGATCAGGCTTGTTGCATAACAGTCAAATAAA
This sequence comes from Puniceispirillaceae bacterium (SeqCode), assembly GCA_049889495.1. Classification (GTDB taxonomy): domain Bacteria; phylum Pseudomonadota; class Alphaproteobacteria; order Puniceispirillales; family Puniceispirillaceae; genus UBA685. The sequence continues at coordinate 26,725 of JBMHDH010000016.1, forward strand.
AAACAGGCAAGGCGCAAGCTGATTTAGATCATCTTGGCAAATTGATGAAATTTATGTCAAACTGGCGGCAATAATATTATTTCTGCGCATTATTTAAAGAGGGCTTGATCATGAAACCACAAAGGCATAATGCCCCGCCAGCTGACTCAGAAGACCGCAAAGCCATCAAGCCTGTGATTTGCTATCCGCCTGAGACCTTGCCAGCTGTGGATATGGCCATGTTGGAAGGGGCGCGCCAGTCACTGAAGCTGATTGATACGGTGCTTGTCCCCCCACGGCAAGCACGCCTATTTGAGGTGCCAAAAGGCCATTTCTTTCGCATTGTCAGCGTCGAAGGCGCGCAAGTGGGTGATTTAAATCTGTGGCATAAACATAATCTTGAAGAACGGTTTTACACGGGCAAAACAAGAGCTTTGCATGGCACGCATCTGTCAACAGGGGACCGCATGTGGTCAGTAATGCCTTATCTGCGATCGATGGCGACCATCAGCCATGATACGCTTGATTGGTATGGCTTTGATGAATTTGGCGGATCTGTTCATGATGTGATTGGCACAAGATGTGATCCTTATACGGGCTATTTGTTAAGCGATACCCATTATCATTATTGTTGCCACAGCAACCTTAGCCGCGCTTTGTCAGATGTGCTAGATGGTGATATCGCAACGGCAGAACGGCTTGTTCATGATGTGTTAAATGTCTTTATGTGTACAGGGTTTACCCATGACACCCATCAATATTTTATGAAAGCAAGCCCTGTGCGGCCTGGCGATTATATTGAATTTTTTGCAGAAATTGATCTGCTAGGCGGGTTATCTGCTTGTCCTGGGGGCGATTGTTCATCAGAACATTCGTCAGATGTATCGCAATGCCACCCTTTATTGGTTGAGATCTATAAACCAGAAGAGGGCGCGCTTGGTGACTGGCAATCACCAGCCATTAATGGCTATGATGGCAGTCATGGGTTAGGATGATTGGGTCTGAAACATTGCTATTTTAAAAACAACTTGTTTTTGCAAAGCATGGCTGGCTTCTTCAGCTGTTACCATTTCAAACTGCACCACATCATGAGGTCGTAATCGTCCCATTGCCGATAAATCAGCGGCAATGACAGTGGCAATTTTGGTATAGCCGCCCATCGTCCCATGATCGGCCATGGCAATAATGGGTTGGCCATCTGCTGGCACTTGTATCGCGCCACGCACCATCCCATCAGAGATAATATCAGCAGGCCCTTTATGATGAAGGGTTGGTCCAGATAAACGCATGCCCATGCGGTTTGATTGTGGCAAGATTTTATAAGAAGATGTTGTCAAATTTGCCAAACCATCTGGGGTAAACCAGTCATTTTGTGGGCCAGCCATGATGCGCAAACGCTGGGGTTTGGTAAAAAAGCTGGCGTCAATTTTATCATTGATTGGTGGCAGGATCTGACAGGGCACAAGGGGGATTTCATCTCCCTGTTGTAAAATACGCCCCTGATAGCCACCAATTCCCACATTTGGCGTGGTCGCGGTGGAACTGTAAATGGGCGGCACATCACACCCGCCTGATAAGCATAATAAACAAGATAGGCTATCCCCAAAAGGGGCAATGATCAGGCGATCTTGTGCGTGTAATTCTATGATGGCACCCGCAGGGTATAACGCTGTCCTACCTTGTTTTGTCTGTTTGGTGATTTGGACGCCTTCACTTCCTGTGATGATCACAAAGCGGTGGTCATGAAACTGAATTTCTGCGCCACCAAAACAGATTTCCAACGCATTGGTGCCTTTGGGATTTTGTAACAACTGATTGCCAATCTGTAAGGCGTCTAGATCAAGCGCACCGCTTGCTGGCACGCCTAAATGTTGATAGCCCCTGCGGCCTGCATCTTGAATGGTGGTATAAGGGCCGCTTTTGATCACACTGATATGTGTCATGATACCCGCCCATTAATCAAATCTTGTGCTGTCAGATCCCCTGTTTCATAGGCTGTTTTGTGCTGATCAAAAGTGGCGCGATCAATGCGGGCAAAGCTGACCTTATCACCTGGTGATAATAAAATCGGATCTGCCCGATGAACATCAAACATCGGAAACGGCACTTGTCCGATTAAATGCCAGCCGCCTGGGGAGGCGAGAGGATAGATGACACATTGGCCAATGGCGATGCTAACCGCATTGGCTGGCACATGGGCACGAGGATTGGCACGCCGTGGCAAATTCAGGGCATCATCAAGCCCCGTCATATAGCCAAGGCCAGGCAAAAACCCCATCACAGCAACATGCAATTGGCTGTTTAAATGGCGTGAAATAACCTCGTCTCTTGGTAAGGATAAGGTGGCAGCAAGATCATCAATATCGGGTCCCATCTCATCATCATAACAAATGGGCAAATGCCAATGGCGGCTAGCGGGTTTGTTTTGTGACATGCCTGCTGGTGACAAAGCTGTTTGATTTGGTGATAAAGAAGTGGGCTGTGATAGGTAAGGCAGAATCTGCGTTTTGATGCTATCAGAGCTGGTAATAAGCGGATCAAAGGCAATCAGTAACCTTGTTAAGCTTGGTACAATTTCTGTGATGCCAGATAGGCTTGCGCTTCTGATGTGATCAGCAAGGGTGCGAATATCATCACTTGTAAAGCGGCTATCTTGGCTTCGGGGGAGCTGTTGTTTTGAAGAGGTCTTTTTAAGGGGTGAAAATCCTGTGAAATCAAGCATCACGGCGTGATCGCCAACCGCAAACCAAACAGGATGCTGCCAATAAGGCGCGTCTGTTTGTGGTAAGGGCAATGGGCGAGAGGTCATAGGCAAAAAACCTTAATGTGAAAAAGTGCCAGCTTTTTTAAAATTACTGTGTATCATAGCGATAAGATACTGAAAAAAGATGACAAAAGCAAAAAAGCAGGCGTGATGAAATTTAATTTAAATGCCGATATGGCTGAAGGCTATGGCCCATGGAAAATGGGAGATGATGATGGTTTGTTATCGATCATCAAAACCGCCAATATCGCTTGTGGGTTTCACGCAGGTGATCATATGATCATGGCAGATGTGATCACAAAGGCGCATGCCAAGGGCGTCAGCGTCGGGGCGCATCCTGGGTTTTTGGATCTGCATGGGTTCGGTAGACGCAAAATGCATCTTACTTTGACAGAGATTGAGCGGCTGATGGCCTATCAAATAGGGGCTATGGTTGGGATAGCTGCGCTTTGTGATGTGCCTGTTACCCATATGAAAGTGCATGGGGCGTTAAGCAATATGGCATGTGCAGATCCTGATATGGCACAGGCAATTGTGAAAGCCATAGCGGCGGTTGATCGCAATCTGATTTTATTGTCACCTGCATTATCGTGCCTATCACAAGCAGGGTATGAAGCAGGTCTGACTGTGGCAGAGGAAATCTTTGCTGATCGCACCTATATGCCAGATGGCCAATTAACACCGCGCTCTCGTGATGATGCGATGATCGAAGATAAAGACAAAGCCTTGGCGCAATGCCTCTCTATTTTTGAAGATGGTAAGGTACAATGCGTTGACGGCACATGGCTTGCTATGCCAGCGCATTCGATTTGTGTTCATGGTGATGGACCTATGGCCTTGCAATTGGCAAACCATATCCAACAAGGGATGGTTGCGGCAGGCTATCAGCCTGTCACTTTACCAGAGATGATGGGCCAGAGGTGATAGATTAGCCGTCAAGCTCTTCTGACAATATCAGCCACTCTTCTTCACAAACAGCAAGCCCCTCTATCGCATCTGTTAATTGCTGGCTGATGGCGGCGATTTCTTTGCCATCATGGGTGCTGTAAAAATCAGCCTTTGCCATTTTTGTTTCAAGCGCGTCTTTGGCTTTGTTCAGCGCATCCATTTTCTTTTCCAAATCACCAAGTAATTTTTTGACGCGAACAGGGTTGCTTTTGCGCGGTTTGTCTTTGGTAATGTGTTTTTCGGATGTCTCTGATTTGGCTTTTTTCTGCTCTTGTTTGGCTTGGCGTGCAGACGTTAAGATGGCTTTTTTATAATCTGCCATATCCCCATCAAAGGGTGTGACTTTGCCATCTTTTACAAGCCATAACCGATCAGCGACCATTTCAACAAGATGGGTATCATGGCTTACCAAAATCACCGCGCCTTCATAATCATTTAACGCCAAGACCAAGGCTTCACGGCTTTCAATGTCAAGATGGTTGGTTGGTTCATCTAAAATTAAAATATGCGGCGCATCAATGGTGGCAATCAACATCAATAGACGTGCTTTTTGACCACCTGATAAGGATTCCACAGGCATATCAACAATATCATTGTGAAAGCCTGCCCCGCCTAATCTTGTGCGCAATTCTTTTTCAGCGACAAGCGGTCTCAGACGGGCAATATGCTGATAGGCGCTTTCCCCTTCTACCAATTCATCTAGTTGATGCTGGGCGAAAAAGCCAACGCGGCATTTGCCAGATTGCATCATCTCGCCCCCCATTAATGGCAGGCGATTTGCGATTAATTTGGACAAGGTGGATTTGCCTTCGCCATTGGCCCCCAAAAGCGCAATGCGATCATCGCTATCAAGACGCAAATTCAAGTGCGATAACACCGCTTTGCCATCATATCCCACCTGACCTTTATCAATTGTCACCAAGGGTGGGCGCAGGGCATCTGGCGTGGGGAAAGAAAAGCCAGCAACCGCATTTTCCGATAGGGCCGCGATTGGTTGTAATTTTTCCAATTGTTTCAAGCGTGATTGGGCTTGGCGTGCTTTTGATGCTTTGGCGCGAAACCGATCCACAAAGCTTTGAATATGGGCGCGCTGGGCATCTTGTTTGCGCTTCATCGCTTGTTGTTGTTCTAATTTCGCGCGTCGTTCTGTATCAAAATGATCATAACTGCCAGCGTAATAGGCCAATTGTTTTTGGCTTAAATGCAAAATGCCTGTCACAGATCTGTTTAATAGCTCTTTATCATGAGAGATAATGAGGGCTGTGTTTTGATAGCGTGCCAAAAATTGTTCAAGCCAAAAAGCGCCTTCAAGATCAAGATAGTTGGTCGGTTCATCCAATAACAACAAATCTGGTTGCGAGAATAACACCGCGCCAAGTGCCACGCGCATCCGCCAGCCGCCAGAAAATTCATGGCACGGGCGTTGCTGGGCCTCACGATCAAAGCCAAGCCCTGATAGGATTGCGGCGGCGCGCGCTTCGGCGGAATAAGCGTCAATATCCTCTAATCTTTGATAGATCGCGGCGATACGATCCCCATTATCAGCTGTTTCTGCTTCAGCCAATAAGGCGGCGCGTTCCTCATCAGCGGCCAAGACAGTCTCAATCAGGCTGTCATCACTTGCAGGGGCTTCTTGTTCCACACCGCCAATGCGGAAATGCGCTGGCACTTCGATACTGCCGCCATCGGTTTGCAGATCGCCCTTAATTAATTTGAATAAGGTTGTTTTACCAGTGCCATTGCGTCCAACAATGCCAACCTTATGGCCTGTCGGAATGCGTGCCGAAGCATTTTCAAATAAGGGTTTGCCATCAATGGCAAAATGAAGATGAGATATGGTCAACATAGCGGGTCAACACATGACGTGAAATCACAGTCTTGTCAATTGATAGGATTGTCAAACTGATCGGTGATGCCTTGCTTATCCTGTTGCCATTTGGCTAATTTTCTAAAGTGGCAATTTCGGCCCATCCATGCTAGGCAAGGGCTTATGACAAAAAACACCGTTGAAAATCGAGATGATGTGATGCATTTGCAAGAGCTGGTAAGCCATTTGCAAGATGACATTCAAAAATTGGGAGATGAGCTGTTCCAACAACAAAAGGATATGCAAGCCTTACTGCTTAAAATCGCCAAGCTGGAAGCAAAATTGCAAGCAGCGCACATGGATAGCGGTATCTTAAATCCCGCTGAAGATACCCCGCCGCCACATTATTAAGAGGCTTGGTATATTTTGAAATTGGCTTTGGCAAAGGAACAGATCATAAAGCTATGGCAGAGACAAAAACAACAGGCCCCACAAGCGGCGAAACCAATCTGAAAAACCTTCTGTCAGGCCTAACGGCAAAGAAAGATGACAGATTATTTGTGTTTGCATGCGTGCCTCACGACCAATGGGGTGAGATTGATGAGGCTGTAAAACAAGCCGCGCAAATGACCTTTATCGAGGCAGAGGGCATCAGCCTGATTATCCCGCAAGAGGTCGCAATGGCCCATCAGATTGAATCTGTTTATCCATCTCGCATGATCACCTTAACAATTCATTCCGCATTAGACGCTGTTGGGTTTTTGGCCCATATCACCACAGCATTGGCAAAAGAGGGAATTTCGGTCAATGCGGTCGCTGGCTATTTTCATGATCATCTATTTGTGCCAGATGCGGCCGCAGATAAGGTGATGGCTGTTTTGGCAGATATTGCAAAAAGCCAAGGATGAGTGTTTTTTAAGTGATAAGATGATAAGCCATAGACGAACGCGTTCAGACAGGTAATAATCGCGGCGCATAAAGACAGAATTAGGTGCCAGTAAGACTGTGAAAGATGAGAGATAATGGGCAAGGGGCAAGAGGATAGGCTGTTATTTGAAGGCAAAGCCATTACCAAATATTTTGGGGCCTTCACAGCCAATGACCAAGTAGATTTTCAGATAAAAGCTGGGGAAATCCACGCGCTTCTTGGTGAAAATGGCGCTGGTAAATCCACGTTTGTGAAAATGATCTATGGTGTCCTTCAGCCAGATGACGGCCAGTTTTTTTTCGAAGGCAAAGCCATCAGCCTGTCAGGACCACAAGCCGCGCGCCAAATGGGCATTGGCATGGTGTTTCAGCATTTTTCCCAATTTGATGCTTTGACGGTCGCAGAAAATATCCAGCTTGCCATGCCAAAGGGCGAGACACTAGACAGTCTTTCGATGCGTATTGAAACGCTGTCTAAATCGTATGGCATTCCTATTTCCGCAGATAAGTTGGTTGCTGATTTATCAGTCGGCGAGCAACAGCGCGTTGAAATTTTGCGATGCCTTTTACAAAGCCCCAAATTGCTGATTATGGATGAGCCAACCTCTGTTTTGACGCCGCAAGAAACAGACCAGCTATTTGCTGTGATCCGACAATTGGCAGATGAGGGCTGTGCGATCTTATTTATTTCTCACAAGCTTGATGAAATTAAAACATTATGTGATCGTGCCACAATTTTACGCGGCGGCAAGATGATCGGCACCATTGACAGCAAAAAAATCTCCAAAAAAGAGATTGCAGAAATGATGGTTGGGACATCTGTATCAGATGTTGCGCGCCAAACAGGTACCATTAGCGGTGAGGTGATCTGTGAGGTGCATAAGTTAAATAGGCCAGCTGATGGGCCATTTGATGTGGCGTTACATGATATTGATTTCACGCTTCAGGCTGGACAAATTCTGGGTATTGCAGGCATTTCTGGCAATGGCCAAGATGAATTAATGGGCGCATTAACAGGAGAATGGCGCAACCCTGATCTTTGTGAGCGGTTGGAAATAGATGGCATAGATGTGCGTCATCTCTCGCCAGAAGGTCGCCGCCAAGCTGGGGCAGGCTTTATTCCAGAAGATCGCAATGGCCATGCGGCTGCGCTGTCAATGACATTGTCAGATAACACATTGATGACAAATCATGGTAAGGCCAGATTTGCCAATAAAGGTTTTGTGAATCACCAAGCACTGCGTGATGCCACAGCCCATATCCGCCAAGAATTTGATGTGCGCAGTGCAGGGGATGATCCGCTTGCGGGCTCTTTATCTGGCGGCAACTTACAAAAATTTGTTGTTGGGCGCGAAATTATAAAAACCCCAAAAGTGTTATTTGTCAGCCAACCCACATGGGGGGTTGATATTGGGGCCGCACAATTAATTCGTAAAGCTCTGCTTGAACTTGCCAAGCAAGGTTCCGCGATTTTGCTGATCTCGCAAGATTTAGAAGAATTATTTGCCATCTCTAGCCATATGGCAGTGCTTCATCATGGCAGATTGTCAAAAACAGAAGCTGTCGAAGAGATGAGCGCGCAAAAAGTGGGTTTGTTAATGGGCGGCACGGATGACAGCACGGGGGCCCCGCATAATAAGGCATCGCATAATCATGAGGGGCCTATGAATGCGGGCCATGATCATAAGGAGCAGGCATCATGATCTATCTTGAAAAACGTGCCACAGTGCCTGCATGGTTGCGCTATGCCACACCATTTTTGGCCATTGGTATCACGGTTATCATTGGCGGCCTCATCTTTGCTTTGCTGGGATATGATGCGGCAAAAGCGTTATCTGTGTTTTTCTTATCGCCGATCTCGCGGCCAGATCAAATCGCAGATTTGTTCGTGAAAGCCTGTCCGTTAATCATCATTGGAACAGGTCTTGTGTTTTGTTACCGCGCCAATATTTGGAATATTGGTGCCGAAGGCCAGCTGGTGCTTGGCGCGTTGGGCGCTGGTTGGGTGGCCTTATCCTTTCCCGATGCGACAAGCTATGGCCTGCTGATTCTTATGGCATTTGCGGCTATGGCGGCTGGCGCATTGTGGGCGCTTGTGCCTGCGATTTTAAAGGTGCGCTTTTCCACCAATGAGATTTTAACATCCCTGATGCTGACCTATGTGGCTAGTTTGTTAATTGATTGGCTGGTGCGGGGGCCATGGCGTGACCCCATGTCTTTTGGTTTTCCACTAACCCCGCTTTATCCTGATGCTGGTTTGGTGCCGCCCATTATTTTGCCTGAAATCGGCAGGCTAGGCCAACTTCATTGGGGTGTGCCATTTGCGCTTTTGATTGCTGTGCTTGGCGGTGTGTTGTTAAAGCGCACCTTAGCAGGCTATCAGGTTCGCTTGATGGGGGAGGCCCCGCGTGCCGCGCAATTTGCAGGCTTTCGTCCTGGGCGCGTGACATTGGCAGTAATGGCGGCCTCTGGCGCGCTTGCAGGATTGGCAGGCGCGATTGAAGTATCAGCGAATATTGGCCAGTTACAGCCCAATATCTCTTTTGGGTATGGCTTTACAGCGATCATTGTTGCCTTTCTGGCGCGTCTGAATCCGATGGCTGTGATTGCCGCTGGTCTTGTTGTGGCGTTGGCAGAACTTGGGGGTGATTCTGCACAGATTGCCCTTGGTATCCCAAAAGTTGTCACAGGGTTGTTTAAAGGTTTGCTGTTATTCATGCTTTTGGCTGGTGAGACTTGGACTCATTACCGAATTGGTTTTAAGACACGCAAAACTGCTTAAATTTCAGGCAAAATGATTATCAGATGTGTAAAAGCACTTTCGCAGATGGCAAAAATAGGATAGACCCTTGCCATGTATGAAGAGCTGTTGCTGACGATCTTATTGACATCTGTGCCGTTAATTTTGGCGGCAACTGGCGAGCTTGTGGCCGAAAAAAGTGGTGTGCTCAATCTAGGTGTTGAAGGCATGATGCTGATGGGCGCTGTTGCGGCCTTTGGTGGCGCAATTTTATCAGGCTCTGTTTTCATTGGTATTTTAGCAGGTGCGTTTGGCGGCATGATGACCGCCGCCATTTTTGGTGTGTTCGCGCTTGGGCTTGCAACCAATCAGGTGGCAACAGGTCTGGCATTGACGATTTTTGGCACGGGTCTTTCTGGTCTTATCGGCGCGCCTTTGGTGGGCAAAGCGATTGATGGCCTGCCATCTCTTCATGTGCCATTCTTGGCTGATTTGCCGCTGATTGGCCCTGTTTTTCAGCTTGATTTCCTCGCTTATTTTTCTGTTTTGATTGTCGCAATGGTCGCCTATTTGTTGAAACATACAAGAACGGGTTTGATTTTGCGTGCCACAGGCACCAATCATGACAGCGCGCATGCGCTTGGCTATTCTGTGTTACAGGTGCGTTGGCTTGCGGTATTATTTGGTGGCATGATGGCAGGTTTGGCAGGGGCCTATTTGCCCTTGGTGTTAACGCCGCATTGGGCCGAAGGGATGACAGCAGGGCGCGGCTGGATTGCGCTTGCGCTTGTTGTGTTTGCATCTTGGCAACCTTGGCGCGTTGTCATTGGTGCGATTCTATTTGGCGGTATCACGATCATGCAATTGGCAGGTCAAGCGCGTGGATGGACCATCCAGCCACAGTTTTTATCGATGCTGCCTTATCTGGCAACCATCGTTGTTCTGGTCAGTATTTCCCGCGGTGGAGGTGTGGCGCACAAAGCCCCAGCCCATCTAGGGCGATTATTTTTCCCATCTCGTTAATTCAAAAGCAAAGAGGAGTGTTTTTATGAAATCAATCTCGTTCGGTAAATGGCTGAGCACAGGCTTAATTGCCGCCGCTACAGCTCTTGGTATGTCTGCTGGTGCTGCTGCAGATGGCATGAAGGTTGGCTTTGTCTATCTTACAAACCCAGGTGACCATGGTTGGACCTATGCGCATGAAATGGGCCGTCAAGCCGTTGAAGCGCGTTTTGGTGACAAGGTCGAGACAACCTATGTAGAAAATGTGGCTGAAGGCCCAGATGCTGCGCGTGTTATTCGTGAACTTGCCAAGCAAGGCAATGACATGATTTTCACAACATCATTTGGCTATATGGACCCTACTTTGAAAGTGTCTAAAGAATTTCCAAATGTGAAATTTGACCACATCACTGGCTATAAGCGTTCCCCAAATATGGCAACAGGTAACATCCGCTTTTACGAAGGTCGTTACGTTCAGGGTGTTGTTGCTGGGATGATGACAAAGTCAAATAAGATTGGTTATCTTGGCGCCTTCCCAATTCCAGAAGTGATCCAAGGCATTAACGCTTTTGCGCAAGGTCTTCGTTCTGTGAATAAAGATGCTGAAATCTCAATCGTTTGGGTCAATAGCTGGTATGATCCTGTGAAGGAATCAGATGCTGCAAAAGTCTTGATTGCGGAAGGTGCTGATATTTTGGCACAGCATACAGACAGCCCAGCCATGTTGCAGACAGCTGAAAAAGCTGGTGTTCTTGGTTTTGGTCAGTCATCAGACATGCATGAATTTGCACCAAATGCACAGCTATTTGCTTCTGTGAATAACTGGGGTCCTTACTATATCAGCCAGATTGAAAAGGCGATGGACGGCTCTTGGTCAACAGGCGAAGGTCCTAATCACTGGGCAGGTAACACATGGAAAGGCATTGGTGATGATTACCTTGTCTTGACAGATTTCAAAAACATGCCAGCTGATGTGGCTGCTGCTGCACAAGCCGCACGTGATGGTATTGCTGATGGCTCTTTGGTGATCTTTAAAGGTCCGATGAAAGACAATAAAGGCAATGTGATCCTAAAAGATGGTGAAGCGCTAGATGATGGCGGTCTATGGGCCATGAATTACTATGTAGATGGCGTTTTGGGCAACATCCCGAACTAAATCTTTTCTATCACCGTGATAGATTGAAATCAGAAGAGGCGGCCCGTTGGCTGCCTCTTTTTTTTGATCTTGCATGCTTTTATGACAGATGACTTATTTGAAAAATATGCTATGCTGTGCCCACAGGTGCGGGTGTAGCTCAGTTGGTAGAGCATCAGCTTCCCAAGCTGAGGGTCGCGGGTTCGAATCCCGTCGCCCGCTCCAGTTTTCGTTACTTCTTTTAAAATGATAATTGACTTGCGTGTAATGCGGTGCAGGTTAGGGTGAGGGCATGCCACAATCCAATGGTGGCATGTTGTAGTGATGAGCCACAGGAGGTCTGTTTTGCCAAAAAAACGTATCGCCATTGAAATGGGCATGGGCAGTTCGCTTCGCCATGCAGATTATACAGCCGCGGCAAAGCGTGCGATTGAAGATGCGCTATGGCGTAATAGCCTGACCGTCGCAGATGCCTTTGGGCTAGATCGTGAGGCGATGATTGTAGATGTCGAAGTGGCAGTGCAAAAGCCTGAAGAGGTGGATGTGGCCGCTCTGGCCAAGGTGTTTCCCTATGGCAGTGTCAGCGTCACAGCGGTCAAAGGTGGGCTTGATATCCCAAAGCCAGCAGATAAAAACGCCGCCAAAGAGCCTGGGATTACTGTCATGGCACAAGCGGCCATTATCGTCTCTTTCGATTTACCACTTGCGGCATCACAAAATTAGGAGGGCCCCATCATGACAGCAATGAAACGGTTGATTTTGGAAATGGGTATGGGCGCAGATCTTTATGGTGAAGATTATACCAAAGCGGCATGCCGTGCGATTGATGATGCCATCCGCCATTCATCTTTGACGCTTTTTCGGTCATTAAACTTGGATCATAGCCTGATGCAAGTCAATGTCACAGTTGGTGTGCAAAACCCAGATGCCGTCGATACAGAACAAGTCGCAGCAAAATTACCACGTGGCAATGCGCATGTAACAGCGGTGCATGGCGGCCAAAATATCACGGATAACGATAATGGCACTGTGAGCGTGATCGCGTCTGTCGCCATTGAGGCGACCTATCCAGAGGCAATGTTGCAAAAGATCGCAAATCCCTAAGCGGCTATCAAAAACAGCACTGATAAAAATGTCAGTTATAAAAAGATGATCAGGGGTTCTTGACGCCTCTCATCACCCTTGATAAAGTGAGCACAGATATTGGTGACCTAATGCCAAAGGCTAAGGTATAATAGAGAATCCAGTGAGATGTATCCATCAGGACTCAAATCTGGAGCTGTACCCGCAACTGTGTATGGTTGATATCTGTCAAAATGCCACTGGAAGTGCTCTTTAAGGGGTGTCTGGGAAGGCGACAGAGTATCGATAACCATGAGCCAGAAGACCTGCCAATTGATGATAACCCTTATGTGAGGCGGGTGTCCTCATTATGGAGCAATGCTTATGTCTTATTCATCAGGCGTCTCAGTGCGCGGTGAAGTCAATTTCACCTCTAATAGCGTCCTACAAAATCTAATCTATGTATCTCTTGCCTCAGCTCTTGCTTGGGCTGGCATTTTCTATCTGATTGTCTGATCGTACCTGATTTCAAGGTAACAGATTAGGCCAGACAGATTATGCCTGACAGATTATGATTGTACAAACGGAGCAAATGTGCCTCGGCTATAGAGGCATGCCTGTGGTTGAAGGGGTGAGTTTCTCTCTTCAAGCTGGACAGGTTTGTGTGGTGCTTGGCCATAATGGGGCAGGCAAATCCACTTTTGTGAAAACATTGCTTGGCCTGCAATCACCGTTAAATGGTCGCTTTAAATGGCGCAATGATAAGCCAGCCCCTATGTCTTATTTGGGCCAACGGATTGAATTTGATGGGCAATTCCCAATCAGAGTGAAAGATCTTGTTACCATGGGCGCGTGGCATGGGCTGGGTCTGTTATCACGAATTGATGATGAAAAATCGGAACTTGTTGCCACTGCCTTGGCTAAAACAAAATTGACCGATATGGCTGATAGGCCCATCTATGAATGTTCAGCTGGTCAATTACAAAGATGTTTTTTTGCACGTGCTATGGTGCAAAATGCGCCTGTTTTACTGCTTGATGAGCCCTTTACCGCGATGGATCAAGCAACAGAAGCCTTGTTGGTTGACCTTATCTTGAGCTGGCGTGATGAAGGGCGGGCGATTGTTATGGTCTTGCATGATTTGACCACCGCAAGAGGCCTGGCAGATACTGTTTTGTTGCTCGGGGAGGGACGCGCCTGTTTTGGGCCAAGCGCCGATGTGCTGACAGCCGAAAATTTGCAAGCACATGGCTATTTATCTGAGCTTCAAGCAAAATGGCTGGTCGCATCAGAACAGGCATTTGCCAATCAGGGGCACAGCGATGTTTGAGATGTTTGCCTATGACTTCATGCAGCGTGCCTTTATCGCCACAGCGGTTCTTAGCCTGTCTGTGGCACCAGTTGGCGCATTCTTGGTGCTGCGCCGCCTTTCATTGGCTGGCGAGGCCATGGCCCATGCGATTGTGCCAGGGATTGTCATCGCCTTTGTGATCTCTGGTCTGTCGGTGATTTCCATGTTAATTGGTGGGCTGGTGGCTGGTGTTGTGGTCGCAGTTTTAACAAGCCTATTATCGCGGCGCACCCTGATTAAAGAAGATGCCTCTCTGGCATCTCTTTACCTGATTGCTTTGGCACTTGGGATATTTATTTTATCTGCCGCTGGGTCTGCTATTCCGCTGAAAAGCTTTTTATTTGGTTCCACGCTAGGCATTGATGATGATACGTTGATTTTGATTGGCGCCACAGCCACTGTGACCTTGCTCAGCTTTGCCTTTTTGTTGCGTCCGCTGATTTTGGCAACGATTGATCCCATGTTTTTCGAAGCGCAATTCAAACGCCCTGGCTTGATGTCTCAATGGTTTATGGTGTTGCTGGTCTTAAATCTATTGGCAGCATTTAAATCACTTGGCACGCTCATGGCCGTTGGTTTGATGATTTTGCCAGCAACCTCTGCGCGTTATTGGGTGTCTACTGTCACAGGCTATTTGGTGCTGACCTCTATCTTGGCATTGATCAGCTGTTGGCTTGGCCTGATATTATCTTTTTATCTGTCCGATGTGCCAACTGGCCCTGCCATTGTGCTGGTTTCAGGTGTGTTTTTCGCATTGTCACTTATTCTATCGCCGCTTGGCCTGCGCGCCAAGAAAAGCAAAAATTTCTAATAAGGAAGGTTCATTTTATGTTGAGACTTAGATTTAAATCAATGGCTTTGACAGCTCTTTTGGGTTTGTCATTCTTAACATCTGCCACTATGGCAACAGCGCAGGCAGAGTTGCGCATTGTTGCCAGCTTTTCCATTCTAGGTGACATGGTTCAGCAGGTGGCAGGTGATAAGGGCGATGTAACAACAATTGTTGGTCCTGATGCTGATGCGCATCTGTATATGCCAAATGCGGGTGATGCCATCGCGGTCACAGATGCCGATATTATTTTCGTCAATGGGATGGGATTTGAGACTTGGTCATCCTCTTTGATTGAAACATCGAAAACAAAGGCGGTTGTTGTAACGGCCACAGAGGGTGTGGTGCCTGTTATGGTCGAAGGGGAAGTTGACCCGCATGCATGGAACGCCCTTGAAAATGGTGTGATCTATGTCCAGAACATTGCGAAGGCTTTATCAGATCTAGATGCAAAAAATGCGCCTTATTATCAGGGGCGTGCTGATGCCTATATCGCTGAGTTGCGCGCGCTCGACAAAAAGGCTGCGGCACGGTTTGCGGCCTTGCCAGAGGGTTCACGTTATGTTGTGACGGCCCATGATGCCTTTGGCTATCTAGCAGATGCCTATGGGCTTACATTCTTAGCACCTGTTGGTATTGACACAGAAGCAGAGCCAACCGCAAGAGAACTTGCTGATTTGATCGACTTTTTGAAAGAGGTTAATGCCAAGGCATTGTTTGTGGAGAATATTACAAACCCTGATTTGATCAATCAGATTTCAGCCGAAACAGGCATTAAAGTTGAAGGGCGTCTTTATTCAGACGCGCTATCAATTAAAGGCTCACCTGCTACAAGCTATTTGGCAATGTATGAGCATAATTTAGAAAGCCTTATGACCGCCTTATCGAAATAAATCCTGATCAAAACCATCTGCTGGTGGATAGTGGTTGGCGGATCGCGCTATGATTTGCTACGCTGATCTACCTGTTTTATTTTTCATGAAAAAAGGACAAAAGATATGCGTCAAAATAATGTAAAAGCGCTATGGGCTGAGGGCAAAACAGCCTTGTGCGGGTGGCTGGCAACGGAATCTGCTGTTCTTGCTGAAACGCTTGGCGTATCTGGCTTTGATGCTGTGGTTGTTGATTTACAGCATGGGGCGGCCGATATTCATAATCTGATGCATTTGATGCAGGCTATTTCGGCAACCAGCGCAACACCGATGGTGCGCTTGCCAGGTAATGTGCCAGAAATCATCATGAAATCGTTGGATTGGGGCGCTTATGGCGTGATTTGCCCCTTGGTGAACACCAAAGAAGATGCGGTCCGATTTGTTGATGCCACGCGCTATCCCCCTGAAGGGGGGCGGTCTTTTGCCTCAGCGCGTGTGTTTAACTATGCTGGCCCCGATTATTTGGCAGAGGCCAATCAGAATATAACGCGCCTTGCGATGATTGAAACAAAAGATGGTTTGGCCAATATCGATGATATCCTTTCGGTTGATGGGCTTGATGGTATTTTTGTTGGGCCAACCGATTTGGCCTTGGCACTTGGTCTGCAACCTGGCCCTGAAGGCACGCATGATGCCCTAGAAAAGGCAATTGCACATTGTGTGGCACGAACAAAGGCTGCTGGCAAATATGCTGGTATTTTCTGTTCAGGCGGCAAGGGCAGTGCACGCCGACGTGATGAAGGCTTTGATTTGGTTGTGTCAACGGCTGAATTATATATTCTGAAAAAAGCGATTGCCCAAGAATTGGCTGATTATAATAGCTAAGATTACGGTTGTTTTTTTCCTGATGCGGATTGCGGGGACTGTCTTATTGGACGGTCCCCATTTCGTTTGACCAGAAACATAATAAATAACACCGCAGCAGCATAAATAAAGATCGCCAAAGGTTCATTTAAAAGCCCATGATGTAATTGATCATTGGCGCAGATAAAACGCTCTTTTGCTGCAGAGGTGGCCTCAGATTGGCTGATGATGGCGCATGTGGTTTGGTCAGTCATAAGCTATTATCACATTGTTTTTCTTTTATACGATGGGAAATCATAGAATGATTTACCGCAGAAAATGTTTTCTCAATAATAAATAAATCAGAGTTATTTACTTTTTATTTGACTTATGATAGGCAAGGGGAAAATCACAAATATACCCCTTTGTTATGAGGTGGATAAGATAGGAGCAGAAAGTGGCACTTAAAGTCGGCATTAATGGATTTGGCAGAATTGGTCGTTCTGTGATCAGGGCTGCTCTTGAATCAAATAATCAGCAAATCGAATTTGTGGCGATCAATGATATGGGGGATGCGGAAACAAATTGCCATTTGTTGAATTTTGATTCTGTTCATGGTCGCTTGATGCCGCAGGCCACAGTCGAAGGAAGCCATATTATTGCTGGGCGTCATAAGATGCGTGTCATGCAAGAGCGTGATCCTGCGGCCATTGATTGGCGCGGTGTTGATGTTGTGATGGAATGCACAGGTTTATTTACCGCTAGAGATAAGGCCCAGATGCATTTGCATGATGATGTGAAGCATGTCGTGATATCTGCCCCTGGGCAAGATGCTGATGAAACAATTGTTTATGGGGTGAATCATCATCTGGTCACACCAGATACCAAAATCATATCAAATGCGTCTTGTACCACAAATTGCCTCGCACCTGTGGCAAAGGTTTTGCATAATTTGGTTGGTATTAAAACAGGCTATATGACAACCGTGCATTCTTATACGGGTGATCAGCCTGTGCTTGACACCGCGCATAAGGATCTGCGTCGGGCAAGGGCTGCGGCGATGTCTATGATTCCAACCTCAACGGGTGCTGCCAAGGCGGTTGGCTTGGTATTGCCAGAATTACAAGGCAAGCTTGATGGATCTGCTATTCGTGTTCCCACAGCCAATGTGTCTGTGGTCGATTTAAAATTCATGCCAGAACGTGCGGCGTCGAAAGAAGACATTAATGCAGCCTTAATTGCGGCGGCGAATGGGCCAATGAAAAAAGTGCTGGCTGTGACAGACAAGCCGCTTGTTTCCATTGATTTTAATCATGATCCTCATTCGTCAACTGTTGCGCTAGACCAGACAATGGTCACGCAAGATGGTTTGGTACGTGTTCTTAGCTGGTATGATAATGAATGGGGCTTTTCAAATAGAATGCTCGATGTGGCAAGTTTATTTGCATAAGCTAGCCAAATCCCCCTATGTTGTGGGGGGCTAAATTCTATAAGGGACCATGATGGCTAGACAACAATTAGGAAGCAATCAAACGGGGCTAGGGCAATATAATGAGCGTTTGATTTTATCGCTTGTGCGGCGTGATCCTGGGATTGCAAAAGCAGAGTTAGCGCGTGTGACAAAGCTGACACCGCAAACCATATCTGTGATCGTTAATCGCTTGATCGAAGATGGTTTTGTCGTCACAGGGGAAAAACAACGCGGCAAGGTTGGCAAGCCGTCAACAGGTTTATTGTTAAATCCCAAAGGCGCGCTTTCACTTGGGGTGAAAATTGGCCGCCGCTCTTTGGATATTATTTTGATGGGGTTTGATGGCAAGATCATGGCACGTGATATCAGTTATCACGATTTTCCAGAGCCAGCGAAAACCTTGCCAGCGATTAATGATGCCATCGAAAAGATGCGTGAGGGCTTAAGCGAAGACGAACAAGATAAAATCATCGGAATTGGATTGGCGGCACCTGGGACTTTGGCAGGGTGGTCACATGAATTTGAAACATCAGAACAGGTGATGTCAGTCTGGCAAGAAGTTGATTTAGCACAAGAGATTGCCCGTGTGACAGATTTGCCAGTATCAATGATGAATGATGTATCTGCGGCATGTTTGGCTGAATTATCGCTGAATAAAGAACGGCAAGATCATGATTTTCTGTATCTTTATGTGGGCACCTTTATTGGGGGCGGCGTTGTCATGAACGGGAAATTGGTGACAGGGTTCACAGGCAATGCGGCCTCTGTTGGCTCTATGGCCGTTGGCTTATCTGATGGAAGTCAAAAGCCTGATCAGATTTTATCCATCGCATCATTGCGTGAATTGGAAAAAGCGTTAAAGGCCAAAGGCCATGTGATTGAAAGTTTGCATGGGTATGACAGCCTAGATGGCGAAGTGCTCTCGTTATTTGATGCGTGGTCTGATGTGGCATCGAATGCGTTAGCCGTGGCGATTGTCAATGCGCATGCGGTTTTGGACACTGAAAAAATTGTCATTGATGGCACTTTGCCACCTGTAGAATTGACAAAATTGATAGCCAAGACCAAAGCGCGCTTGCATGATTATGATTTGACAGGCTTGCGCTTTCCCGAATTTGAACAAGGCAAGATTGGCTATGAAGCACGCGCACTTGGTGGCGCATTTTTGCCAGTTTACGCAAAATTCGCCCCTGATCGCGATGTCTTCTTAAAGATGATTAGCCGCCAACAGCGCATCACACAATCTGTGTTGCAACCAGGCATATAAAGACCAGAAACGAAAGTCGGACAGTAGAGGTTAGCAAAGTGAAAGATATGGTCACAAAACAGGCAATCTTACCCCAATCAGCGCAAATTGCCGCCAGCGATTATGTGATTTTTGGGGGAACAGGTGATTTGTCTTTGCGCAAGATTTTGCCTGCTTTATTTCATCGCTATATTGATGGCCAAATTGATGATGCCTTTCGGATCATTGCCGCCTCACGTTCTTTGCCTGACAAGCAAGATTTTGCCAAAACATTGCGCCCTTTTTGCGGTGATGCCGCAGATGATGTGCAATTTGAACGCTTTATGTCCCTGATCAGCTTATTCAAGCTGGATATTGCCTCAGGTGAGGGGGCAGAGGCGTTAACATCATTCTTGTTGGAAAAAAGCAATGATGACAGGCCAATGATATTTTACATGGCGATTTCGCCCGCCTTATTTGGGGTAAGTTGTCAATTATTGGATAAAATGGGGCTGGTCACAAAATCAGCACGTTTGGTTGTTGAAAAGCCACTTGGCCATAATGGAGACACAGCGCGTCAGATTAATGATGAATTATTGGCTGTGTTTGATGAAAAAAATATCTATCGTATTGATCATTATCTTGGCAAAGAAACGGTGCAAAATTTGATGGCTTTGCGCTTTGCCAACACCATTTTTGAAAATCAATGGAATAATACCTTTATCGATCATATTGAAATCACAGTGTCTGAATCGGTCGGCCTTGAAGGGCGGGCGTCTTATTATGATCATTATGGTGCGTTGCGCGATATGATGCAAAATCATCTGATGCAATTGGTCTGTCTTGTGGCAATGGAACCGCCAGCGCAATTTCAAGCTGACCAAGTGCGCGATGAAAAATTACGTGTGTTACGTGCCTTGCGGCCTATTCACTCAGCGCATCTGCAAGACCATCTTGTGATCGGGCAATATGATGATGGTGAAATTGCAGGGTCGCCTGTGGCATCCTATGCCCATGAATTAGGGCAAACATCAAAGACAGAGACCTTTGCGGCCTTAAAATTATATATTGAAAATTGGCGCTGGGCAGGCGTGCCATTTTACATCAGAACAGGCAAGCGTCTAAAGACAAGAGCGTCTGAAATCATTGTGACATTTAAAACGCCATCTCATGATATCTTCGCGCAAGCAAAAGATACAGATCAGGCGTCATCAAATATGCACCCAAATCAATTGATCATCAGGCTACAGCCCCAAGAAGGTTTGCGCTTGCAATTAATCAGTAAACAGCCTGGCCCTGGCGGTATGCGACTATTTCCCTCAGAGCTAAATCTGTCATTTGGCGATACGTTTGAACAACGTTTACCAGATGCTTATGAGCGGTTATTAATGGATGTGGCGCGTGGCAACCAAACCTTATTTATGCGCCATGATGAAGTGATGGCGGCATGGGATTTCATGGACCCGATCATCGAAGCCGCAGCCAATATCGAGCCAGAAATATATAAAGCTGGCAGCTTTGGTCCCGAAAAACAAAATCACCTATTTGGTGATAAAGGACAGTGGCAAAACCCCGCTGTCTTATCCGAGAAGACATAAAGGGTGGTATGATATGGCATTTCATCCACAAGACGTGGCATCATTTTTGTTAACAGGTTTGGCAAAAGCCATCACAGAAAAAGGGCACGCCACGCTGGCACTTTCTGGTGGGTCTAGCCCCTTGCCTATATTTGCGATTTTGGCAAAGACAGATTTTGCATGGGACAAGGTGACAATTACCCTTGTGGATGAACGCAATGTTGATCCGACACATCCTGATTCCAACCAAAAATTGGTTACAGATCATGTTTTGGCTGGCAAGCCATCACAAGCGACATTTATGCCCCTTTATAACAATCAGCCAGCTTATCATGAGATGACTTCATGTGACGCCATGTTGCTTGGGATGGGCACGGATGGCCATTTTGCCTCGTTATTTCCTGATATGATTGGGTCATCCGCATTTGATGTGACCCAGCCGCCAGCGATTATCACCACTGCGCCACAAGGCTCTCCCCGTCATCCGCGGATTTCAATGAATCTTAGCCTGATTAAGGCGTCATCACATGTGTGTTTGATTTTGCCAAATGCAGAAAAGCAAGATTTGTTTGAAAGCGCAAAGACAAACCCTGAATTGCCTGTGCATTATTTAAATCACGCGCTTGGTGATGCACTGACGTTATTTTCATGATTGAAAAGGATTATCGGTAATGGCCCTTCATCCCATTGTTGAACAAGTCACAGAAGCGATCAGACATAGAAGTCAGAAAACACGCCAAGCCTATTTGTCTGCGTTGCATGATATGGCCAATGATTCTGATCAAGACAGAAAAAAAATTGGCTGTTCTAATTTGGCGCATGCTGGCGCAGGGGCAGGTCAAGATCAAGATGATGTCACAGGCCTATCAGGCAATGATAAGCCAAATATCGCCATTATCAGCGCCTATAATGATATGTTATCAGCGCACCAGCCTTTTGAGACTTACCCATCAGTGATACGCGCCGCCGCAAGGCAAGCTGGTGCCACCGCACAGATGGCAGGCGGTGTCCCCGCCATGTGCGATGGTGTCACCCAAGGGCGGCCTGGCATGGAATTATCCTTGGCCTCGCGTGATGTGATTGCCATGTCCACCGCGGTTGGCCTGTCCCATGGGGTCTATGACGGTGCCCTATGCCTTGGGGTATGTGATAAAATCATCCCAGGTTTGGTAATGGGGGCGTTATCATTTGGGCATTTGCCGACCATTTTTGTGCCTGCTGGTCCGATGCCATCTGGTCTGCCAAATGATGAAAAGGCGGCCATTCGTAAAGCCTATGCCAAAGGTGAGGTGGGGCGTGATGCGTTGTTAAAAGCGGAAATGGCGGCTTATCACAGCGCTGGCACTTGTACCTTTTATGGCACTGCCAATTCCAATCAAATGTTAATGGAAATTATGGGATTGCATTTGCCAGGTGGTACTTTTGTTAACCCACATGAAGATTTGCGTCATGCGCTAACCGTGGCGGCCACGGAACAAGTGATTGCCATTTCGCGCAAAAGTAATGATGTGCGCCCGCTTGGTGAGGTGTTGGATGAGAGATCATTTGTGAATGCGGTGATCGGGCTTCATGCCACAGGCGGGTCAACCAATCATACGCTTCATTTACCTGCCATGGCCGCGGCCGCTGGGATTATATTAACATGGGATGATTTTGATGCTTTGTCACAGATCACCCCTTTATTGGCGCGTCTTTATCCCAATGGCAGTGCTGATGTGAATCATTTCAATGCCGCAGGTGGCATGGGCTTTGTTATTCACCAATTATTAGAGGCAGGCTTGTTGCATGGCGATGCGCGTACCATTTGGGGGGATGGCTTGTCAGATTATGTGAGCGAGCCTGTGTTGCAAGATCATGGACTTAGCTGGCGGGAAGGGCCCAAAACATCGCTTGATGATGCGGTATTGCGCGCCGTTGATACGCCGCACGCTGTTAATGGTGGTCTGAAAATGTTGCAAGGTAATTTGGGGCGCGCCGTGATGAAGATTTCAGCTGTTGCGCCTGAACGTCATAATATCACCGCGCCTGCTGCGGTCTTTGAAACAGAGGCAGAGGTGAAAGCCGCATTTGCAGAAGGTTTGCTTGATCGTGATGTGATTGTGGTCGTCAGAGGCCAAGGCCCTGCGGCAACAGGTATGCCAGAGCTGCATTCTTTGACGCCTTTATTATCAATCTTGCAAGATAAAGGCTTTGTGGTGGGTCTGGTCACAGATGGGCGCATGTCAGGCGCATCTGGTAAGGTGCCATCTGCCATTCATATCACACCAGAAGCGGCCAAAGCAGGCCCGATCTGCCAATTGCAAGATGGGGATATGGTCACAATCAATGCCATTGATGGTGCCATCTCAACCACGGCTGATTTAGCCAACAGAACCGCCAAAACAGATTATGACGCCATGACCGCGGCAGGATTTGGCAGAGGCTTATTTGCCAGCTATCGCCAAGAGGTGGTAAGTGCAGAAGAAGGGGGCGGGCTTAAGCTTGTCTCTTTATCATAAAGATAAAATTGCGATCATAGGAGGCCATTCACCATGGCAGATATTCGTTCCATTCTTGCTTTGGGTCCTGTTATGCCCGTGATTGTCATTCATGATAAGGATGACGCGGTGCCATTGGCGCATGCGCTTTTGGAAGGGGGCATTTCCACCATTGAGGTCACTTTGCGCACAGAAGCGGCCGTGAGTGCTATGGCCGAGATTGTCAAACATTGCCCTGATATGGTGGTTGGTGCTGGTACAGTTGTCACAGCTGAACAAGCCAAACAAGTCAGAGATATCGGTGCGGTATTTGCCGTAAGCCCAGGGGCCACAGATGCGCTGATCGAAGGGTGTCAAAATGTGGCACTTGACCTTTTGCCTGGTGCAGCAAGCGCGAGCGAGGCTATGGCATTGGCAGAAAAAGGATTTGATGTGTTGAAATTCTTTCCTGCAGTGCCAGCGGGCGGGGCGCCTTTCTTGAAATCATTGGCAAGCCCTTTGCCGCATCTGACCTTTTGTCCCACAGGTGGCATCACGCTTCAAACAGCACCTGATTTTCTGGGTTTGCCCAATGTAATGTGTGTTGGCGGATCTTGGATTGCCAGCGCATCTGATATTGCGACAAAAGATTTTGCCAAAATTACAGCCAATGCCAAGGCAGCCTCTGGCTTATAAAATCAGAAATCCGCTGCATCATTGTAAAATAAAGCTGTGATCGTTATGTAAAGGGCGCGAAGTGCGTCATGATCGCCGTTAAGAAATTTGGCCAAGAAGAGGTGTATAATGCGTTTAACAGATAATCCTGCCTTTGCCATGTTGCAAAATCATGCCAATGATCTGGAATCCGTCTCATTTGCCGATGTCAAAGCAGATCAAAGGCGTCAAGCTGAGATGAGCTTGGCACTTGATGATCTGCAGGTGGATTTATCACGTCATTTAATGATGCCTGAGACGCTGGATTTGCTGGCAAAGCTTGCCGATGAAGCTGATGTGTCTGGGCAATTTGCCCGCTTATTTGATGGCGCGATTATGAATGTCACAGAACAACGTCCTGTGCTTCATATGGGCATGCGTACCGCAGAGGCTTTATCAGGTGATGATGCCCGCAAATTAGCAATTTTCAGCGAGGTTTTGCGGGGTGATCAATCTGTTAAAGATGTTGTGAATATTGGCATTGGGGGATCAGATTTGGGGCCTGCGATGGTAACGAATGCCCTTGCGCCTTATCATAATGGTCCAAATTTGCATTTTGTCTCTAATGTGGACCCTAGTCATCTGGCAGATGTGCTGAAAAATTGCACACCAGAACGCACGCAATTTATCGTCACCTCAAAAACCTTTACCACGCAAGAAACCATGACCAATGCAAGATTGGCACGTGAATGGGTGCTGGCAGCAGGGTGCATGGCAGATCGGCAATTCAGCGCGGTTACAGCCGCACCGGAAAAAGCTGAAGAATGGGGCGTTGAGCCTGATCGTACCTTTGGCTTTGCGGATGGTATTGGTGGTCGTTACTCTTTATGGTCTGCCGTTGGGTTGCCGATTATGGTGGCCATTGGGCCAGAACGGTTTTACGAGATGTTAAAAGGCGCGCATGATATGGATCACCATGTCCGCCATATGCCAGCAAGGCAAAATATTGCCATTATGATGGCTGGTTTGCGCATTTATTACCGTAATATTCAAAATCGGTCTGCTTATGGGATTATGGCTTATGATCAAAGATTGCGTGATTTCACCAGATGGGCCCAGCAAACAGAAATGGAATCAAATGGCAAATCAGTTGATCGCGCTGGCAAAAAGCTAGATTACTTTACCGCTCCTATTATTTGGGGCGAAGCTGGCACAGGCGCGCAACATTCATTTTTTCAGGCCTTGCATCAAGAGGCTGATATCTGTCCTTTGGATATTCTTGTGCCACGCAAATCTGTGCCTGATTACAAAGACCAAGCCTATCAAGATAGCCACCAGATGTTGGTCATTAATGCGCTTGCCCAAGCAGAAGCCTTTGCTAGTGGTAAAGAAAATCAGCAAGAACCGCATCGTCATTTTGAAGGTGGGCGTCCTGTCAGCTTTATCAGCTGGCGTGCCACGACCCCTTATGCGCTTGGTCGTTTATTGGCACTTTATGAACATATCACCATTGCGTCTGGCTTTATGTGGGATGTGAACAGCTTTGACCAATTTGGGGTTGAGCTTGGCAAAGAGATGGCAAAAGCCTTAGCAAATGTGAAAAATGCTGATGATATGCCACCTTCTTTTTCTGCCGCCGCTGGGGCGTTCTTTCGCCAATTGGCAGAGGATTAAGCGCCAAAATCAAACAGGCCAGATTGCCGTCTGAAAGGATCAAAGCGTAAGGCCCGTCCCAAAGGCGGCGCACCGCGATGCTGGCAATCTGATTTATCACATAGCTGGCAAGCAAGCCCAATGGGGGTCAAGGCTGGGTTTTTAGGCCCTAAAAGCTGATCTGCCATTGCGATATCTTTAGCATGTTTTAGCTCGCACCCCAAAGCAACTGCTGATAAGGGCCTGCCATGATGTGACGGGCCCGTGTTGGGTTGTACCACGGTTCTGGCGAGGGTGAAGAAACGCTGACCTTCTTCTAGTTCGACAAGCTGGGTATGGAGCGAGCCTGGCAGACGGAAGGCATGATGCGGCACCCATCTGCCGCAGGCGCCGCCATGACGGGCAAATTCAATGCCGCCACCAGATAGCCGCTTTGTGATGTAACCTGCTTCATCAACACGCAAAAAGAAAAACGGGATGCCACGGTCACTTGGCCTGTTCAAAGTGGTCAGGCGATGGCAGATTTGCTCAAAGCTTGCGGAAAACCGCTTGCCAAGAAGATCAATGTCATGGCGCGTTTGGCGCGCTGATTGCAAAAAGCTTTCATAAGGCATCATCACCGCACCTGCGAAATAGCCAGCAAGCGCATTCTGCAATAAATGGCTTGATTGGGAATTATCAAAATTGGCTTCATCGACAATCTCTTGGATCACTTCGCGATAGCCGTGACGTGCTAATTGTGCGGCCAGATGGAAAATACGCTGTGGTTCTTCTAGGATCTCAGAGAGCAAAAGATGCCCCCGATGCGGGTCATGATGCACCAATAAATGTCCCATCACATCTGATGGCATAATGCGAACCCGCAATTGAAATGATTTCTGCATATAGGCACTTAGGTTGCTAAAGCTTTGACCTGGTTGAATATCGGCTGATTTGCGCGCTTTTGTGGCCGCATCTTCCAAAGTTGGAAAATGGTTTTCACGTGCTTCCAAAAACCGTCTGACATCTTCAATAGGGCGGGGCAGGGTGCGTTTCTCAAGGCCATCTTTGCCTTGCTGTGCCGCTGATTTCATGGCTTCATAGGATTCATGAAGCGCAATAATCGCTTGTGCGGCATTTGGTTGATGCTGTGCCAATTGTTGAATGTCACGGCGGCTGAAACTTTGTTCTGATAAAATCGGATCAGCAAAAATTTCAATCAGCTGTGCTGTTAATTTAGCAGAATCATCTTCTGCCATATCTTTTAAATCAATGTCATAGGTCTGTCCCAATTTGAACAGCAGCTGGACCGTGACAGGACGCATATTATTTTCAAGCAAATTTAAATAAGACGCAGAAATGCTCAATTCCTCTGCCATTGCGGCTTGAGAGAGGCGCAAATCTTTTCGTAATTTGCGTAATTTATGGCCGATCATAATTTTTGATGACAGCATGTCTTCCATGATAAATCTCCCAAAACAAACCGTAAGGCCTGCAAGCGCATTATGACAAAGCGATTAGGCTTTTGTGTCATATTTGTGATGATCGTTTATTTTCTAACATTACAAAAGTTATTTGTAAATATTTACAATATTAATTATTAACACTGTTTTCCTTTACCAAATGTGAGAAACAGCTTTTAGTGGGTGATGAAAAAGACACTCTCTCATCCTGCCGCGCCCACTATTTTGGGCAGGCAAATTTAAAAAAGGGCAAAACCATGGATGATTTAAATCTTGAAACGCTGACACAAGAGCGCATCACCATTTTAACTGACAGCTTTGATTCAGCTGCGATGGAATTTCATAAACGTCGCATGGCAACCAAAGGCTATCGTCTGGAAAGCCGTATCGCTGGCCATCATTTTTATATCACGGAAGGTCAAACAGCCAAAAAGCTGTTTGATGGTGAGGTAAAATATGCGGTGACATTTATTCGCGAAGACTAAATCATCTTGCCCTGTGATGGGGCGGACCCGTTTTTACATGTTGGTTTTGGTGTAACACGACCCCGTTTCATGCCAAAAAACTCTCATGTAGTGAGACTGTCTGATTGCCCGTCAGGCAGTCTCAATTTTTATGTGGGGCTTTTTAGGCGGCAATTTTCTTAATCACATAAACGGTTGATTTCATATCTATTTTCGGCAAATGCCAATCATAATGCGATTCTTTTAAATGCGCATCCTCTTGGCGTAATAACGCGTCAATGGCGGCGGTAAAGCTGCCTTCTATGAGAGACGGGTCGTTGATAGAAAACACAAATAATCCACCATCATCTAATTTATCAAACATATCTTTGATGGTGCTAGCAGGGGCATGGCCAACCGAGATCACGCCAACTGCGGCAATCGCGTCATAGTGGCCTTTGGCAAAAGCCAATGGATTGTTTAAATCAACAAGCTCTAGATTTTGATATAAATTGCGCTCTTTGGCTTGTGCGAGCATTTCTTCGCTTAAATCATTGCCATGCAAATTGGTAAAACCAGCTTCGCGAAAGGCAAGGCCTGACAGGCCAGTACCACAGCCAATATCAAGCACAGATGCCGATTTATCGTCAAGATGACGGGCAAGGGCTTCGGCACAACGCCGCGGCGTTTGATAGCCATTTTCAATGATCTCGGCATCATAGCTTTTTGACCAATCACGGTAATATTGCCGCGTGTGATCAACATCACCCAAATGGTATGATTGTTTTAAAAAATCTTTTGTCATTGCACTGACGCCATCTAATGACGCTCCCCCTCATGGATTTGTTTTTCTTTTATCAAAACCATCAAGGAAAGACTGGTCAATGGAAATCCTATCATTCCACAGCGTCTTCACGGCGATAACATAGGCTAAAAATCGCGCAAATCCCCATCAAAAAAGCGCAATAGATCAAGATCTTTTTCACGCTGTTAGCATAGCTTTCTGAAATGGCGGTTTGCGCTTTATCTGCGATATCTGCTGGCCAATCATCTGGTAACACCATGCCACCTAATTCATTTAAATGGCCGCCCATAAAGGCTTGATAGGGGGCATCCAACGCCAAAAAGGCAGGGTGAGATAGTAATTGCGCCTCAAAATCAAATGCCATGACATAGCCAAAGGCGGCAATCGCCAAAAGCGGACCAATGCGCGCCACCGCATTATTGACACCGCTTGCAAGCCCATCACGTCCTGGCCCAGCAGATACCATGGCAACCGTTGTCACAGGTGCGGCAAAAGCCGCAACCCCAAGGCCGATTAAAATCATGGGCACGAATAAGCTTTGCCAATAAAGCCCGTTGGTATAGCTCATCGCGGTGAGCGCGGCACCTAGTAAGATCGAAGAGGTAACTAAAATGTGTTTTGGCCCTTTTTGGCTTGTCCATTGGCCAGCATAACGAGATAGCAAGGTCACCAAAATCGATATGGGCAATGCTGCCGCCCCAGCCGCTGTTGCGCCATAACCATAGGATTGGATCAACATGAAGGATAAAAAGAAGGTCGCGCTTTGAAAGCTGGCAAATAAAAATAACGTATGCAAATTGACAATGATAAAACGTCTATCTTTGAATAAATGCGGCGGGATCATAGGACGTTTCAACTTTGTTTGACTATAGAGGAACAGCCCAAAAGTGATTATCCCAGCAATGAATAATTGGGTATGTAGAGGCGAAAAGGCGCCCTTTCGGCCAGCCTCCATCAAGGCATAGGTGATAAGACCCAACGATATTGTCACAGCCACTGACCCGACCAGATCAAGTGGCACATTGCGTGGCGGCTCAAAAGGAGGACGCCGCAATTTGCGCATCAGAAATAACACCAGCAAACAAAGCGGTACATTCACCCAAAAAATAATATGCCATGTCAAAACATCGACCGATAAGCCGCCAAATAACGGCCCTAGCGGGATCGTCAGCGACACCAATGCAGACCATCTGCCAATGGCGGCCCCTCTTTCTTCAGGTGAAAATGACGCATTGATTAATGCCAGTGACGCGGGGATCATAACCGCTGCCGCAATCCCTTGAAGTGCGCGGAAAAAGATTAAGGCAGACGCATCTTGTGATAGCGCACACCCAAGTGACGTCAGCGCAAAGGCCCCAACCCCCCAAAAAAGTGGCTTGCGTCTGCCAAAGCTATCGCCCAAAGCACCGCCAGCCATCAATAAGGCAGCCAGACCAAGCAAATAGACTTCAAGCACCCAATAAGCATCAGCGGCACTGGCATTTAAATCTTTTTGAATAAAAGGCAAAGCCACATTCAAAGCTGTTGTGTCAATGAAGCCAGCCCCTGTGACCAGAGAGCTGATGATGATCACGCGCCGCTGTTCAGATTTCGAATAAGGCTCTGATTTTGAATGGCTGTCTGTCATTTGGCAAAGCCTTGCTTGATTTCAGAAGAGAGGGAGAATGTCATTTCAAGCTGTTGATGATAGCGCATGGACGGCGTAACAAGCGCAGAGGGAAAATGATCTTCATTTGGGCTGTTTGGCCAGTTTTGTGGCTCTAGGCATAAGCCTGAACGCGGCCCATAAGGCACCTTATGATGCGTATCGACCCTTTCATGCAAATGGTCACCTGTGTAGAATTGCAAGCCAGCCTGATCAGATGATAACCGCATTTCGATCCCTGTTTGTGGATGAGACAAACAAGCCACTTGGCGCAAGCCCTGATGCGGGCGAAGACAAAAATTATGATCATAAGCGTGGTGGCCAATGGCGCGTTTTTCCCTAAAATCAAAGAGAGAATTTGCCACTGGCACTATCTCGCCTGTGGGGATCATATCTGGTCTGACAGGCAAATAATCATCTGCGGCTACTTGCAAAAGGTGATCTGCAATATCAGATCCGCCAGATAAATTAAAATAGCTGTGATGCGCCAAATTTATAATGGTTGGCTGGCTGACTTGTGCCTTATACATAATCGCAAGAGTTGCATCTGGCTTTAGCTGATAGGTGCATTCATAACGCACCCTTCCAGGAAAGCCCATCCACCCATCAGGTTCTTCATAGCACATGGTCACGAAATCAGGACCATGGTCAGTGATCTGCCAGATCATGGTGCCGCATCCTTGACTGCCACCATGTAAACAATGGGTGCCATTTTCATTGCGATCACAATGATAATCTTGGCCGTTGATCTGAAATTGGCCATTGGCAATGCGATTGGCATAGCGGCCTGCTGTGGCACCCATATGCGCGTTATGGCTGGCATAGCTTGCAGGGTTGGTAAATCCCAACACAAGCGAGTGGCTTGCAAAATCAGGGGCATCGCATAACCGCAAATCCATCAAGCTAGCGCCATAGGTGGTAACACGCACCATCAGGCCAAAGGCTGTGATTGAGTGGGAGTCAAGAGACTGAGATGTGGTGCCAGACATGATAGCCATCGTGAAATTTCCGTGATGAAAGCCAGCTAATAAAGGCAAGTGTCGTTTGGGTTTGCCAGCAACCTTTATTGTTACCTGTCATATGAAATCCCATATGACCACCCCCTCTAGTAATAACGCAAAATAGATTGTCGTGGTGATTTATTTTTTCGTAAGCAACAACAGGAATCCAAGGATCATTATCACTATGAACCAGTAAGGTCGGCACTGTGATATGTGTCAGCTCAGCCAAGGGGGTGGTGCCTTTATAATAAGCATCTGCACTCTCAAATCCCGCCACTTTACAGGTGAAGTAATGATCGAAATCACGCACAGTGCGGCTTGCCTTTACTTGTCTCATATCAATGGGCGCCCCACTTTCAACTTTTGGCGCGGGGCCTGCGCTGGCTTGTGCAATTAAGGCTTTGGTAAAATGGCGCACATAAAGCCAATTACGTGGTTTGTGGAATTCATGGGAACAAGCCAACATATCCAGCGGCGCACAAAAACAGACAATACCAGCTAGCAAATGATCAATCTTATAACGCGCTGCCAAATTGACAGCCATGGTGCCGCCAAGCGAAAAGGCACATAGATAGACAGGCTTATCCAAATAGCGTTCTTTTACATGGATAGCCACCTTTTGCAAATCTAAGGCGCGTCCCGCATGATAAGAAGATGTGGCAAGCGCGCGCCCTTTGCCAGCGCCGCGCAAATTGACGCGGAACACATCATAGCCCACTTGCAACGCGCCTCTTGCCAAATGGCGGATATAAGAGCTGTCATAATCACCTGCAAGGCCATGAATCAGGATGATCGCCCCTTTGCGCGGCTGGCTGGTTTTATGAAGGCATACCAACAGTCTATCGCCATCATCAAGCGGGATATGCTGGTCCTCTCCTTGGGGCAATTGGGGTGCATCATGAACAAAATTATTGCGCAATGTTTGCAAATCACCGCCAATCCATGGCCATCTTTCTTGTGTGAATTCTGGGCTTGGATAGGGCAGATCACATCGAAGGAAGCTCATCTCATCTCCTGATTATGATATTTCAAAATAGGGTTTTGTAATATTATTACCTGCACGGGTCGCTCCCTTTCTTTTCCCATTATTTGATGGTAGTCTGATTAAGAGATTATGTCAGCCTTTTGAGACGGTGTCAGCGACACCATAACGAAAAAGAAGACAGCCATCATACTATGTTAAATAGAAAGCGGATCATATCATGAAACATGACACTGATATGACATCGCATCCTTCTGTCGGGCAAGACCAAGAGGCGCCTTTTATTCCTGCGAAATCCCTTTATGGACTAACCCCAAAGGTTGAAGAGGCGATCATGACAGCCCTGCATGAGGGGGCAAGTGATCGTATTCGCGCATTGACCGCGCCGCTTCACTCTGCTGATTTAGCTGATTTGCTGTCTCGTGTATCACCAAAAAAATGCCGCGAATTATTGCAACTTCTTGGTGATGAGCTTGATCCAGAAGCGATCACTTATCTGGATGAGACATCGCGTGAATTGGTTTTGGAATTAATGGGGCCAGAGGCGATTGCCCGTGCCTTGCCTGAATTGGAATCAGATGATGCGGTTACGATCATCGAAGAATTGGAAGAAGAAGAGCGGGTTGAAGTTCTAGCCAAACTGCCTGATCAGGACCGCGTGATTGTTGAACAAGGTCTGTCTTATCCTGAAGATTCCGCTGGTCGTATGATGCAACGCGAGATGATCATGTTGCCGCCTTATTGGACAGTGGGGCAAACGGTTGATCATTTGCGGTCCTTGCCTGTGGTTGATCATCAGGATTTTTACCTCATCATTGTGGTTGATACCAATTTTCACCCTGTTGGCGAGATTAATGTGGGTCGTCTGCTTCGTGCCAATCGCCCTGTGCGCTTATCAGAGATCATGAATACCGATTTCCGTTCTGTGCCTGTCAATATGGACCAAGAAGAAGTGGCAATGCTGTTCCGTCGCTATGGCATGGTGACAAGTTCTGTGGTGGACGAAGATGGCAGGTTGGTCGGTGTCATCACCCTTGATGATGTGGTTGATGTCATTGATGAAGAAGCCGAAGAAGATTTGATGGCATTGGCAGGTGTGTCAGATGCCTCAATCAGAACCAGCCTTATTGAAACCTTTCAGGGCAGAGCAGGCTGGTTGTTTTTGAATTTATTAACAGCGGTTTTGGCCTCGCTTGTCATTGGTGTGTTTGAAAGCACGCTTGAACAAATCGTCGCCTTGGCTGTGTTAATGCCGATTGTGGCCTCTATGGGTGGCAATGCTGGCACGCAAACTGTCACTGTGGCAGTTCGGGCGATTGCTATGCAAGAATTTGGCACATCATCAGCAGGGCGATTTGCTTTGCGTGAATTATTGGTTGGCGGCATTAATGGGGTGTTATTTGCGGTTATTGCGGCGATTGTGGCCTATATCTGGTTTGGTGATTTGGCAGTGGCGTTGATCTTGGGTGGGGCGATGATTGTGAATATGATTGTTGCTGGCATTATGGGCACGTTGGTACCGCTTTCTTTAACGCGCATTGGCGTTGATCCTGCTGTAGCCTCATCCGTATTCATAACAACAATCACAGATGTGGTTGGGTTTTTCGTATTTTTGGGATTGGCTGCGTTTTTCTTGCTGTAATAGGAGCCTTTTGTGACGGTTCATTTAAAGAAATTATCTGTAGGTGCGGTGTCTATTGATTCAATGCGCCATTGGCAAAATCAGCGTATCCAAGCCAATCTGCCAATCATTCATCCCACCCGTAATTGGCCAAGACGCAAAGATGAATTGCTTGATGGTGGGTCGATTTATTGGATTATCAAAGGCAAGATGCAAGCCAGACAAAAAATTGACGATATGATCGAAGTCACCACAATTGATGGCGAAAAAAGATGCGGTATTGTTTTAAACCCTGAAATTGTGCCTGTTTGGCCACGTAAAGAACGTATTTTCCAAGGCTGGCGGTATTTGGAAGTGGAAAACGCCCCTGACGATATGCCTGTATCGGAAGATGATGGGGCCGCCTTGCCTGCTGAAATGGCATCTGAATTACGTGATTTAGGCTTATTATAAAGGCTGGATTACTTCTTTTTTCGCCAATCCCATGGCATTTGGAATGTGCCAGCCCATAGGCCATTTTGCTGATTTTTGGCAAAGATTTCATCTGCGACATAATCATTGGCATAACGCCGATAAGCCACAGCCCAGCCTGCTTGTACCATCGCCGCGCTGATATCAATTCCGCGATGATAGCACCGCATCACAAGCCTGTTATATCTGTCAGTGTCAATATGGTCACATTTCACTTCGCTGCCTATAGGCAATCTATCTGCTAAAAACGTTCTGGCATCAATGCCACAGCCATAAGAAACGCCTTGTTTTTCGCACATTTGACGCATTTCTGGCGCATCAATGCCATGCAGTCTGATGCGAATATCGCCAGCGCGTAGGCTGTCGCCATCTGTGACTTTGGTGATGGCAAACCAAGCGGTTGTTGGGGCATCCGCCGCCAAAGATACGCCAAAAGGCAGGGCGGCAAGATAACAAGCAAAAAGCACAATGCCCGCCATAATGCCCCCCATGCAGATCATCTTATGAAACGCATTTTTTGCAAGCCGCATGCCTATCTGCCCCATGGTCTGTTTCCCTTTTGCGATCATTAAATTAGAAAAATCTAAGATAATAAAACAAACTTAGGGCAAAAGATGCCGTTTGGCGAGATCGGGGACTAGTTATGCAAAAGAAGAAGAGGGGTTATCTGTCAAGATAACCCTTTGGGGTCATGAATTCTCTTTATCGCCCATCAAATTATAATTGGCAGGGATATAAGGGTTATCAGCAAGCGGGTCATTTTCTGTGGCCTCGCTTTCATCTTCAATCCAGGCAACTTCGGGGTTCAAGGTTACACCCACTGCCGTACCAGCATCTGGCACCGCCACGAATGGGCCTTGGGCTTCATTTGGCACAGATTCGCGTCTAATCATACGCAGCAACACAAAGACAGCCAAGATGAAATGGGTAGATGCAATCATTGCGAAATAGCTGTTATTGCCAATGAAATCCATCGCAAAGGCCACAATCGGAGAGCCAATCACAGAGCCTGCGCCATTCACCATAATCAAAGCAGAGGCAGAGCCTACCATCTGAGACGGGCTGAGATAGTCATTCGCATGTGCAATACATAATGAATAAAGCGTCAATGATAAGCCGCCATAAAGCCCCATTACCAATACAAGAAAGTAAAATTGGCTGGCATCAAAAATCATACCCATAGACGCCAATAAGCCAGATATGATGGTGACAATCAAAATCACCACACGGCGGTCTGCCAAATCAGATAGGCGGCCCACAGGATATTGCATTAACAACGATCCCACCGTGACAGATGACATGAATATCGCAACTTGCGAGGCGGTCATCCCTATCCGCGTTCCATATACCGACCCCATACCAAACATCATCGCAGCAACAACCCCTTGCAAGGCCATGCCAACAAAGGCCAAAGGAGAAATCTGGATCAAACGACGAAAGGATGTGGTTTCAGTTACGCTGAAATCTGGTGCTTTGCCGACTGTGACAAGAATCGGCACAACCGCAAGAGACACCACAACAGATGCGATTAAAAACAGCACAGATGATTGGCCATCATCAAGGCCAGCAATCATCTGGCCTGCGCCCATGCCAGCCATTGTGATAATTAAATACATCGCCAAAATTTGGCCGCGTGTTTTATTTGTGGCTGAATCATTCAACCAGCTTTCCACCACAATATACATGCCAGAATAGGCAATCCCTGAAATGATGCGTGTCATGCCCCAAATAAAAGGGTCTGTGACAATCACATGAACCAGCACGGCTGCTGATGCAATTGAGGCAAGTGCCCCAAAGATCCGCACATGGCCAACGCGCGACAGAAAATGCGGCACAGCGATTGAGCCTAAAAATAGGCCAAGGAAATAACCGCCCATAATAAAACCAGAGACGATATTTGAAAATCCTGCATCAGACACACGGATGCCAAGCAACACAAGCTGGATGCCATTGCCAAGCATAATCAAGGCAAGACCAAAAAATAATGTCCATGATGAAAACATGACTGAGAACATGACAATTTGCCTTTCACGACAAAGCCGGACAAACTTTATGGCGTCCGAAACTGATTGCATTGCCAACTTTTTTTGATATGCAAAAAGCTGGCACCATCCTCTCCCTGATGATACAAAACACCCAATTTACAAAACATGCTCGTCTATTCACGCCGCCGATGGGTCGTTTTTTAGATAAGCAGATCGTAGCAGATCTTGTTAGATCTACAGGTTACGCGATTGTCTTTAGCACAGATTTTTATTATGGCAATCACATAATGAAGAGAGGGGATATTATGCAGATAGATTGGGTAAACTTCACACCTTGGGCATCTTTGTCTGGGGGGGTGTTAATCGGCTTGGCCGCTGTGCTGTTAATGGCATTTAATGGCAAAATTATGGGGATATCTGGGATTGCTGGTGCAGCTTTGAGCACATCTGAAGGCAGGCCATGGCGGCTTTCTTTTGTGATTGGTGTGATCATTGGCCCTTTGGCGTATCGCTTTTTGATGGGTGATGTTGAAATGGTGATGGTGGCGTCTCTGCCAGTGCTGGCCATTGCTGGCTTAGCGGTTGGCATCGGCACTGCGCTTGGCTCAGGCTGCACATCTGGTCATGGGATTTGCGGTATTTCACGGTTTTCTGTGCGTTCAATTGGGGCAACCGTGACCTTTGTTGCCACTGGCATGGTGACAGTTTTTGTCATCGGCTTAGCGTAAAAGGGGGTCATGATTATGATGAAACAATCTTTATCTGCCCTTGTGATTGGCATGATTTTTGGGTTTGGTTTGGCCTTGGCGGGTATGTTAAACCCTGCCAAAGTACAAGGCTTTCTTGACATAACACGGATTTGGGATCCGTCATTGGCCTTTGTGATGGTGGGCGGTATCGGTGTTGCGGCTATTGGGTTTGCTATCCTTCGCCGCAAATCAGCCCCGCTATTTGCTGAGACATTTTCATTCCCACAATTGGTGAAAATTGACAGACCTTTATTAGGTGGTGCGGCTTTATTTGGCATTGGCTGGGGTCTAGGCGGTCTTTGTCCTGGGCCAGCCATTGCGGTCTTGTCATTGGCATTTTGGCCAGTGATGATCTTTGTTGGTTTTATGGCACTTGGCTTGGTGATTGGGCGTAAATTATCGTCGCGTGCCTAATGGGATAGAAAGCTTATCTGATTACATGATAAAATAGCAGGCCTATTGCGTCAGATATCTTGCGATTAGCTGATCTGTGAGGGTTTTAACGGCCTGCTGTTTTTCACAATAGATTTCATAAGCGGCCTGATAGTCAGTCTCTCCCATCGCATCACATAATGCTTTTTGGAAAAAGGCAGGTGGGACAGCCTCACTCGTTGGGAATTTCATAATGGCCACCAACATGGACAAATGTTGGTAATGGGCCATCATTGTGGTGATGTTTGAGTTGGCCTGTTCTGTATCTTCCAAAAGCGCTTGGCAAAATCCACAATCAATCAGCCCGCCTGGTCGTTTTTTCATCTCCCATAGGCCATAGGCGTGATCAGCAAGCCGCGTGCGCAGTAATTGCGCATCATTGGCAAGGGCGGCTTTGTCGAGCGGGGCAGCTTTAATTTCAGATAAGTTGGATAAGATGCCATCATAGAGAGCAGAGGTGGGCTTAGCCTCACCGCTGATCAGATCCAAATCAAGTAATCGCGCTTTGTGATAGGCTAAAATTTCAAAAGGCCATGCTTTATCAGTTACATAAGATTGCCAGCTTGATATATGGCTTGCAATCGGCCCTGAACTGCCATCAGGGCGAAGACGTGTATCAAGCTGGAACAACACGCCTTCTTGGGTGCGCGCTGTGGTCCAGCTAATAAATTTCTGTGTTAATCTTTGATAATAATGGGCCAAAGATAAGGGGCGCGGCCCATCCGATTGGGAGTGCCAATCCCCATCATATAAAAATACCAGATCAATATCCGATGCGGTTGTCAGTTGCCGTTCACCAGCACGCCCCACCAAAATTATGGCAAAGCTGCTATTGTCTATGGTGCCATGTTGGGCCTCAAATTCTGTTTTGGCAATCTGCAAGGTTGCCGCAAGACAGCTATCTGCCAATTGGCTTAAATAATGATGGGCAGTATCAGGCGTTGCACTGATGGTCAGGATGTGAACCTCGGCACGAAAGCGGCATTCTCTGGCAAAGCGTCTGATGATATCAAGCTGTGTTTCAACCGTTTTGCCCTTAATTTGTTTTGCGATTTCATCTGAAAAATCAACATGATCTGTCAAAGGCACAAAAAAGCTTTCATCAAGCATCTGTTCAAAAATAACGGGGTTTTTACTGAGATCTTGGATCAAATCTGGTGCGGTTAAGGCCAGATGGCTGATTAAGTCAATCAGGCTAGGATGATGGTTCAGCAATGAAAAAAATGAAACACCAGCTGGCAGGGCTTCGACCAAACCAGCCAAAGCCATGAAATGATCATCTGGGGCATGACCTTTGGCGACATGATCACAAATCAAAGGCAAGAGTGATTGCAATTCATCTCTGGCTCTTTGCGACCTTGTTGCAGGGATACGGCCTGCCATCCAGCTTGCAATCACACGCATGATATCTTCGGCTCTCTCAAAGCCTTTTTCTTCTAAATAGGCATGCTGTGCGCTGTCTTCGGCTGGCCAAGCCCCTGATTGTAATGCCCCTTGATGGGCGGCAATCAGGTCTGTGATGACAGGATGGTTGGCAAATTGCTTTGTTTGATTTTGCAAGTCTGTGATGTGGGCCAGCAGAGTTTGGCTGTCGGTCATGCCAGTGAAATGTGCAAATTTCTGCATTTCTTCTTCATTTAATGGCAAGCTATAGCTTTGCGCATCTCTGATATATTGAATGCGATGTTCAATCTGCCGCCACTGATAATAGGCTGATAGGCTCATCTCAGCTTGGTCTTGTGTCAAATGACCTGCTTTTGCCAAGGCCCGCAAAGCGTCATTTGTTCGATGGGTGCGCAGGCTTGTATCCTTGCCCCCATGAAGAAGTTGCAAAAGATGGGTCATCATCTCGATATGGCGGATGCCATAGGCCCCTTTTTTGACGTCAAACCCAAAGGCAGATGGTCCCATCGGGCTATGGGTGACCCAACTTGTCATATCTTGCAACAAACTGTAATCCAGCTGTCTGCGCCAAATAAAGGGGGTGATTGCTGTTAAAAAATCATCACCAAGCGTCCTATTTCCCGCAATCGGTCTGGCGCGTAAATAAATCGCGCGCTCCCAGCTTCTGGCAAGTGACTCATAATAAGAAATCGCCGCTTCGACAGATAAACAAATGGCGGTCGCCCCCGCATCAGGACGCAAGCGCAAATCCACACGCCAGCCAAACCCATCTTTGGTCTGTGTTTGCAAAAATTGCACCATTTGGCGGCACATTTTGACATAAGATTGTGCCATTACGGCCTGATCAAGTGCGGTGCTTTGATAGAGGAAAATCAAATCCACATCAGACGAATAATTCAGCTCTTCAGCACCAAGCTTTCCCATCGCCAGCACCACAAAATGATCTTCATTCAGCCCGTATTTTTGACAAAGCAAAGTGACAAGATGCTGGATAGCAAAAGCCGCAATATCAGATAGGGCCTTCATCTGTGCTTGGATGGATAACCTCCCGCAGGCCTCGGCAATCGCCAGATTGAAATTGTGACGTGTGCGAAGCTGGCGGATAGCCGTCATGATTTGGGTGTCAGTTGCCGTTTGTGACAAAGCGGAAAGATAGCTTTGTTTGCAATCTTCTAAATTAGGGGTGATGTCACCTGACAAGGCGGCTGGCAAGTCAGGGGTGTATTTGTTTGCTAAAAGATGCAAATGCGGCGATGTTGCGATAATCGCTGCTAATTGGGCAATGGCCCCTTGATCATGGTGACTGCCTGCTTTGTCTAATAAAGATGCGGCTTCCAAAAACCAGTTGGCGTTTGGACCTGTCTCATCTGGCAAGAAGGGCGGTGATAGCATGGTATCTTTCATGACCTTATTAGCCTACAAGGATTTGCCTTCCTTTGGCAATCTGAGATAAATGCCACGCCCAACGCCATGTGGTGATCAAGGCCGCCGCACCAAGTCCAATGCCAAGCCCGCCCCAAATCGACGCTGGTCCAAAATCAAACCAAAAAGCAAAAAGATAGGCTGTGCCAATGCCCACACCCCAATAGCATAGCAACGCAATCATAGCTGGGATTTTGGTATCATTAATGCCACGCAATTTTGCACCTGCGATGATTTGCAAACCATCAAATAGTTGGAATAAGCCGACAAAGAATAACATGGCCACCACAAAAGGAAGTGTGGCATCATAATTGGGATCTTCTTCTGTAATGAAAAAGCCTGTTAACCAGTCAGGGAATAGCAATAAAATCGCTGTCATGGGCACAGCGATTATCAAACCCAATATATGCGCTGACCAGCCCGCTTTGCCAACATCTGATACCGAATTTTCACCAGCCGCGCGCCCCACCAATATAGCCGCTGCTTGAGAGATACCAAGCGGCACCATAAAGGCAATGGCCGCGATCTGGTTGCTAATGCCTGCTGCGGCAAGAGGCGCTGTGCCAAATGTGCCAATCATGAAACCAGCCACCACGAACATGCCTGTTTCTGATAACACAATCACAGCATTGGGAATGCCAAGCCTGATTATGCGCGCCATCAATCCAAAATCAATGCGCCAAAGCCTTGTGAAAAGCTGGAATTGACGGAATTCAGGATGAAATCTGACATAACATGCCATCATCACATTCATCATCAAATAGCTAAATAGGGTCGCAATGGCAATGCCATCTAGCCCTAGCGCAGGCACCCCAAGACCCCCTTTGGAAAATAAGGGATTTAACACTATATTCATCCCAAGCCCGCTTAGGGTAACAATCAATTGAATGGTGGTTTTTTGATTGCCAATCACGAAAAAGCGAAACACCAAAAATAAGAAGAATAGGGGCATGGACAAGGCTGTCCAAAGCAAAAAGCCAGTGGCATTTTGGGCCACATCTGCGCCTTGTCCTAATAGGGTCAAAATCGGCGCCCCATAAATCACAAGCGGAATGAATAACAACCCAAGTGCCATCGCAATAACCAAGCCTTGGCGAAATGTGCGGCGTGCTTCGCCAAGGTCTTTTTTGCCAATGGCCTGTGCGATCAAAGGCGCGATTACGGCTGTTAGCCCCAAAAAGAAAAAATAAAGCGGCTGGTAATACCGAATGGCAAGCGATCCTGATGCCAGATCAAAAACGGATAATTGCCCCATCATCATGATATCGGTGGTCATAATGCCAATGGACGCCAATTGCGAGCCAACCAATGGCACCGTGATCATGGCCAATTTCTTGATCATGGCAGAAGAGACAAAATGCGAGGGGATATAAAATAGTGACAAAGCAAACCAAGGGAAAAAAGAAAGGATCATGCAACGCCCGTCTCGTCTTAAGCGGGTTAGTCTTGAGCGGGGCATTTAAACTGGACATTACCTGATTGCAAGCCTATAGCATAGTGCCAAAAGTCACCGTGATATTTGCATTTTGAAAATGGGACTGGCTATCATCCATTTACAGCGAAATTACGTAATAAAATCGTAGATCACAAATGCGGCAAAGCGCTCTGATTTCTAACGAATTTGGTTGCTAGCCGTTGCCTGTGATGATGCGGATTCCAAACGCGTTTCAAATTTGAAAAAAGCAGAATAAACCGAGGATAGATATGATTAAGAAAATCATCATTGCTTTTCTGACGAAGGGCCTGCCTGCCATTATTGTATTTGGCGGCTTTATAGGCCTATTTAACTATCTTGTGGCAACCAAGCCGCAAGTGGCTTCAGAACCAGCCAAGCCTCAGATTTGGACTGTGAAAGATGTGCTTGTCAGCAACGCCACCGCAACACCTGTTGAAACCGCCTATGGCACGGTTGTGGCATCACGCCAAGCTGATTTGCGCTTTTCGGTGCAAGGTGAGGTAAATTGGATTTCTGACAAAGTGCGTAATGGTGCCTTTGTTGAAAAAGGGGACGAGATTGCGCGCCTTGATACCACCCGTTATCAGCTTGCGCTAGATGAGGTGCGCGCCCAAATTTCAGGTGAACAAGCCCAATTGAAATCTTTAGAAAAGCAACTAGAATTGCGCCAAAAGACCCTTGCCAGAACAAAAAGAATGGCCCAGCAAAATGTGGTGTCTGATGCCAATCTTGATGATGCTGAATTAGCGGTCGCTGTCACCGAAGGGCAGGTCATCGCCACCCAATCACGTATCGGACAATTGCGTGTGGCAGAGCGCGCGCGTCAAAAAGATATCTCTGATTCACAGCTTTTCGCGCCATTTAGCGGCACATTATCAGATGTGAATATCGGGCTTGGTCAAATCGCGTCTGCGTCTGTGCCGATTGCCAAAATCACAGATCAATCCTCGCTTGAAGTGCCTTTTGTTGCCAAAGCTGAGATTTATGCCAATGCCCCACAACTTTTGGGACAGACGGTAACTGTGACATGGCAATCAGGGGCCAGAGACGTGGCAACTGCCAAAGCCTTTATCGCCAGAACCAATGCAGAACTTGATAAAATCGATGGGGGCGGGCGCCTTTACGCAGAATTAATCGATGCTGAAAATTCAGCGATCCGCCCTGGTGCCTTTGTCAAAGTGTCTTTCATTGGCCGCTCTTTTGACAATGTCGCAACGATCCCAGAAGAAGCGTTATTTGGGGATCAATTTGTTTATATCAATGATAATGGTGTGGCGCGGGAACAGGCTGTGGACGTGGTATGGCGTGCCCCTGGTGCGGTGTATGTATCAGGGCTTGCTGATAATACGAGGCTGATTGCAACACGCCTGCCAGGCATTGGTGACGGTGTGCGCGTGCGCACAGCAAGCCCACAATAAATACGATTATTGTAAGGAAGGCTCTTTATCATGTTTTCGTCAATGATTGAATTTTTTGCCCGTCATAAGACAGCAGCCAATATCGTGATGGTGGTGATGCTGGTCACAGGGGTGATTTCAGCAGATCGGCTTAACCGTCAATTTTTCCCTGATGTCGATGTCGAAATTGTAGCGGTATCTGTGATTTGGTCAGGTGCAACGGCAGAAGATGTAGACAGCAATATCGTTCAGCCACTTGAACCTGAATTGCGCACCATTGCCAATGTCAAAAAAGTATCGTCAAGCTCTTTTGAAGGCATTGCGCAAACCCAAGTGGAATTTGTGTTTGGCACAGATATGCAAAAAGCCTTGGCTGATGTCGAAGCGGCTGTCGGGCAAGTGGATTTTCCCAAAGATGCCGAAGCACCAAAAGTGGTGAAAGGCGAATTTTATGACACCATTTCCCGTGTCGTGCTTTATGGCCCAATTCCGCTAGACTCCTTGCGTTATTATGCCAAATCCATCAAAGAAGATTTGTTGCAAATTGGGGTGGATAAGGTCGAAGTGCTTGGTCTGCCTGATGAAGAAATTCTGATTGAGGTCAATGAAGCCGAATTGGCACGTTTGGGGCTGACGATTGATACAATTGCGGCCTCTATTGCTGCGGTATCTGTGGATGTGCCAGCAGGTCGTTTTGCAGATGGCGCGCTTCGTGTGCGCTCGCTTGGCTTGCGTAAAAGCGCGAATGAATATCGTGATATTGAAATTCTAGCAAGACCAGATGGCAGTCGTGTGTTGCTTGGCGATGTCGCAGTGATTACCGATACCATCGCAGATCCTGCCACCTTGCAATATTACCGTGGCATGCCAGCGGTGGAATTGCATGTGCAACGTGGCAAAACCTCAGATTCTTTGACTGTTAACCAGCTGGTACAAGATTATATTTCTGAAAAACAACGCGAATTGCCAGAAAATCTATCATTGCAACAACATGATGTGGCGGCGGTTTTAATCTCTGAACGCATCAGCTTGATGGTCGAAAATGGCCTTGGTGGTCTTGTCATTGTGATGGCTGTTCTCTTCGCCTTTTTATCTGGGCGTGTGGCTTTTTGGGTTGCAGCTGGCATTCCCGTTGCGTTTTTGGCCACTTTTTCGGTGATGCTGATCTCAGGGCAATCCATCAATATGATCTCGCTATTTGGTTTGATCATGGCACTTGGGATTGTGGTGGATGATGCGATTGTGATCGGCGAACATGCCGAATATTTGCGTCAAAAACGTAATTTGCCCATTGCAGATGCCTCTGTGCTGGCTGCCAAACGTATGGGGCCACCTGTGATATCAGCGATGCTTACAACGGTTGCGGCCTTTTTGCCATTATTTATGGTGAAAGGCATTATTGGCGTTATTATTGGGGCCATTCCCGCAGTGGTCTGTGCGGTGCTGGTGGCTTCCTTGCTGGAATGTTTCTTTATCTTGCCAGCGCATTTGGCGCATTATGGCGCGTCAAAAATGAAAGAGCCATCTTGGTTTAGACGAAATTTTGACGCTGGGTTTAATTACCTGCGCGATCGGATTTTTTACAAAATTGTATTGGCATCTTTCCGTTTCCGTTATGTGACATTTGCTTTTGCTTTTGGGTTGTTAATCTTTGCCGTTGGTATGATGGCAGGTGGACGGGTGAATTTCGTCTTTTTCTCGGCGCCAGAAGCAGACAGGGTCTTTGCCAATGTTACAATGGCATCTGGATCGACCAGAACACAGACT
Organism: Puniceispirillaceae bacterium (SeqCode); assembly: GCA_049889495.1. Taxonomy (GTDB): domain Bacteria; phylum Pseudomonadota; class Alphaproteobacteria; order Puniceispirillales; family Puniceispirillaceae; genus UBA685. The sequence goes on from JBMHDH010000016.1 coordinate 71,042, forward strand.
TTGACCATGCTAGAAGAAGTCGAACGGGCTCTTGATCAGGTCGAAGACGATTTGACACCAAATGGCGAGACATTGATCTCTTTTGCTTATTCAAAGATTGGTGGCACATTTACAGGTGATCCTGGCACGCCAACAGGGGGGGCAAATGAATTGCTGGCTGGTATGGTGATTGAATTGATCACAGCGGATCAGCGCAATGTACGTGTCACAGAATTTGTTGATGCTTTGCGGGCAGAAATTCAGCCTATGCCAGGCCTTGAAAGAATTCTTGTCAGAGCCCCAACAGGGGGGCCTCCTGGTCGTGAATTTGACTTGCGGCTAATGGGGGATGATCTGGAAATGCTGAAGCAATCAGCCTTTGAGATCACGCAATTGGTGGATGCCATCCCAGGCACCACTGATATTGATGATAATCTGGATTATGGCGCTGAAGAACGCATTATTCGCTTAACCTCTTTTGGCAGATCACTTGGCTTTACGGTCGCGTCCGTTGGTCAGCAAGTGCGTGCCGCCCTTGATGGCAGTGTGGTCAAACGTTTCCCACGTGGTGATGAAGAAGTGACAGTGCGTTTGTCTTTGTCACGAGATGAGACCACCACAGATAGCCTTGGCAATTTGCGTCTTATCACACCACAAGGCACCTATGTTGATTTGGCAGATGTGGCCACGGTTGAACCGCGGCTTGGCTTCAGTGTGGTCCGCCGTCAAGATGGATTCCGCGAAGTGGCAATCCAAGGTGATCTTGATGATAAAATCATCAACACTACACAAGCCAAAGAGGCAATCCTAGCCGAAGGGCTTGAGGAAACTGTCTCATCACAAGGGTTGCGTTATCGCTTTGATGGACGTGATCAAGAACAAGGTGAAGCTTTCGCTGATATGTCCACAGGTGGCACCTTAGCTTTGATTTGCATTTATGTGATATTGGCTTGGGTATTCTCCAGCTGGGCCAGACCATTTGCGGTTATGATCATGATCCCCTTTGGCCTGATTGGCGCGGTAATTGGCCATTATGTGATGGGTCTGTCGATGAATATTTTATCGATGTTCGCGCTGGTTGCGCTGTCAGGGATTGTTGTGAATAACTCGATTATCTTGGTGGCCACCATTGACCGACGGCTTGAAGAGCTTGGCGGGGATTTTGAAACAGCGGTGGTATCAGGTGCCACAGATCGATTGCGGCCTGTCTTATTGACCTCTATGACCACAATTGGCGGTTTGTCAACTTTGATGTTTGAAACCTCGCTTCAGGCGCAATTCTTGATCCCAATGGCAACCACCTTGGTGTTTGGTTTGGCAGTGACCACTGCGCTTGTTTTATTCTTGGTTCCTGCGACTTTGGGCATTGGTCATGATATTGGCCGTGTTGTGAAAGCGATTTTATCACCTTTCCAAAGGTTGTTATCGCGCGGCTAGTCCCTTATGCTATAGCAAGCAGGCATTTTGTCTGCTGGCTATGGTCAAGGAGAGACAGGTGAGCAGGCAACGTCGGTCATCAGGTGGTGGCGCAAAGGGTGAAAAAGGCAGTTCAGGGCGGTCCTATCGCGGGCATGCTGGCCTGACCATGCGGCCGCGCAATATGCGGTCTCGCAAATCGTCATCTAACAGGTGGATTGAACGTCAATTAAATGACCCTTATGTGCAAGAAACACATCGTCGGGGCTTGCGATCTCGTGCGGCAATTAAGCTTGAACAAATCGAAGACAGATACCCCTTTTTGCGCCCGCATCAACGTGTGGTGGATTTAGGCTGTGCGCCAGGGGGCTGGCTTCAGGTGGCCTCTGAGAAAATCAAATTAAACAAAAATCAAGGTGCGGCTTTGGTCGGGATTGATTTGCTTGAAACAGATCCGATTGGCGGGGCGCAAATTTTGGTTGGCGATATCACTGAGCCTGAGATGTTACAAGCTGTACATGATGCCATTGAAGGTAAAGCAGATGTGGTGATGTCTGATATGGCAGCAGCCACCACAGGCCATCGTGCCACAGATCATTTGCGCACCATGGGCTTGCTAGAAGTGGCACTTGATTTTGCTATTCAAATTTTAACACCAGGTGGCACCTTTTTGGCAAAGGCCTTTCGGGGCGGGGCTGAAAAGCCTTTAATGGATTTGTTACATGCGCATTTTGAAAAAGTGCGTCACATCAAACCACCTGCTAGCCGTGCTGAATCTGTTGAAACCTATTTGCTTGCCTCTGGTTTTAAAATGCCAGATGACCACGCTACTATCGCCTCATCACAAACCCCATCAGATGCTGACTAAGGTTTTTTGTGCGAAGCTGAACAGCATGACGCAAAAATGCCTAGGCGAAACCAAGAAATAAATGTATAAGACAGTGCCAACTGTACCATTTTAGCGGCTCTGTATCAGGCAGGACCAGAAAGGCAGTGGCACTATGTCCAGCACATCTTCTCGTATTAAAGAGGCCTTAACGTTTGACGACGTTCTTTTGGCACCCGCGCATTCTGAAATTTTACCAGCCCATGCGGATATCACAGGCCGCCTGACACGCAATATCTCTTTGAAATTGCCTTTGATTTCCGCTGCAATGGATACGGTCACAGAACATAAGCTTGCCATTGCCATGGCGCAGCTTGGTGGGATTGGTGTATTACATAAGAATTTCTCAATCGCTGATCAAGCGGCGCAAGTGGCGGCTGTGAAACGATATGAAGCAGGTATGGTCGTCAATCCTGTGACGATTTCGCCAACAGCGCGTCTTGGCGATGCGCTTGATTTAATGGCATCTCATAAAATCAGTGGCGTGCCCGTTGTGGATGATGCTGGCAAGCTGGTTGGTATCTTAACAAATCGTGATGTGCGTTTTGCCAGAGACCATGAATTAACAGTTGCCGAATTAATGACCAAAGATGTGGTTACAATCGAAGCGGATGCCTCAGCTGGTATGGCACGTAAATTGCTTCATGAACACCGTATTGAAAAATTGGTTGTGGTTGATGATAAGCACCATTGCACTGGGCTGATCACTGTCAAAGATATTGAAAAATCACAAAATTTCCCGTTGGCCTCAAAAGATGCCGCAGGTCGTTTGTTGGTGGCCGCCGCCACAGGCGCGGGGGCTGATGGGATTGCAAGAGCCGAAGCGTTAATTGAGGCAGGCGCTGATGTGATTGTTGTGGATACCGCCCACGGTCATTCTGAAGGTGTGTTATCCACTGTCGCAGCGGTGCGCAAATTATCCAATAATGTCGATATTATTGGTGGTAATGTGGCAACCGCAGATGGGGCAAAATCTCTGATTGATGCAGGGGTGGATTGTGTAAAAGTGGGTATTGGCCCAGGATCGATTTGCACCACAAGAATGGTCGCTGGTGTGGGTGTGCCGCAATTAACCGCCATTATGGATGCGTCTGAAGAAGCCGCCAAAGCAGGCGTGCCTGTGATTGCCGATGGCGGTATTAAATATTCTGGTGATTTAGCCAAAGCCATTGCCGCAGGGGCCAGCACGGCCATGGTCGGCTCTTTATTGGCTGGCACAGATGAAACGCCTGGTGACGTGTATCTGTATCAAGGGCGGTCCTATAAAGCTTATCGCGGGATGGGGTCTCTTGGTGCTATGGCAAGAGGGTCGGCTGATCGTTATTTCCAAGATGAAGTATCAACGCCACTGAAAATGGTGCCAGAAGGCATTGAGGGGCAAGTGCCCTATAAAGGGCCTGTGGCAAATGTGCTTCATCAATTGGCAGGCGGCTTAAAAGCCGCAATGGGTTATACAGGTTCTACCACAATTGCCGAAATGCAAAACCGTGCGCAATTCTTGAAAATTACAGGTGCTGGTTTGCGTGAATCACATGTGCATGATGTCACCATCACCAAGGAAGCCCCGAATTACCGCCCTGGCATGTGATAGAGGCAAATACTGTTCATACCTTATTCTTGGTCTGGCTGAGTTTAACTATTGGGAAAGTAAGTGATAACAGATGACGCAACAAACCATTCTGATTATTGATTTTGGGTCGCAAGTCACACAATTAATCGCACGCAGGTTGCGTGAAATTGGTGTTTACACTGAAATCTTGCCATCAACCGCTGATCAGGCGGCGGCGATTACCCCTGCTGTTGCTGGTATTATCTTGTCTGGTGGGCCAAATTCTGTGACAGCCGCAGATACGCCGCGCGCAGATGATGCTGTTTTTGCCGCCAAAGTACCTGTGCTTGGGATATGTTATGGCCAGCAAACGATGGTCGCGCAATTAGGCGGGGTGGTCGAAGCTGGCACAAGCCGTGAATTTGGCCGCGCTGATGTGACCATTTCACAAGACAGCCGCCTTTTCGGTGATGATTGGCAGACAGGCACAGACCAAACGGTTTGGATGAGCCATGGGGACCATGTGGCATCTCTGCCAGATGGGTTTGTTGTCATTGCGGCCTCATCTGGTGCGCCTTATGCTGTGATCGCCGATGAAGCGCGTGGCTATTATGGGGTGCAATTCCATCCTGAAGTTGTGCATACCACTGATGGCATTTCATTATTGCGCAATTTTGCGCGAACGATTTGCGGTGTATCAGCGACATGGTCAATGGCGGCCTATCGTGATCAGGCAGTCGCCGCCATCAGAGAGCAGGTTGGCCCAGAAGGACGCGTGATTTGCGGCTTATCAGGCGGCGTTGATAGCTCTGTTGCCGCGATCTTGATCCACGAAGCCATCGGCGAACGCCTGACTTGTGTGTTCGTTGATCATGGTCTGTTGCGTAAAGGCGAGGCAGAAGAGGTCGTCAGGCTGTTTGGCGATCATTATAATATTCCGCTGATCCACGCTGATGCGGCTGATTTATTCTTGGGTCGTCTTGAAGGTGTTTCAGATCCAGAACAAAAACGCAAAATCATTGGCGGTGCTTTTATCGAGGTGTTTGACGAAGAATCGCGCAAGATCGAAAATGCCACTTTCTTGGCGCAAGGTACCCTTTACCCAGATGTGATTGAATCAATCTCGGCGGCTGGTGGTAATCATGTCACCATTAAATCACATCATAATGTGGGCGGTCTGCCAGAAGATATGGCGCTGGAATTGGTGGAACCATTGCGCATGCTATTCAAAGATGAAGTGCGTGAATTAGGCAGGGAATGCGGCTTACCAGAAACATTGGTTGGTCGCCATCCTTTCCCAGGGCCAGGACTTGCGATTCGCATACCAGGGGATATTACAAGAGAAAAGCTTGATATTTTGCGCGAAGCAGATGCGGTCTATCTGGATGAAATCAGGAAAGCAGGGCTGTATGATGAAATCTGGCAAGCCTTTGCCGTGCTATTGCCTGTCAAAACCGTTGGGGTGATGGGGGATGCCAGAAGCTATGACTATGTTTGTGCGTTGCGCGCTGTTACTTCGACCGATGGTATGACAGCAGATGTGTATCCGTTTGAAGCGTCTTTTTTAACCAAAGTCGCAACCCGTCTTGTCAATGAGGTAAAAGGCGTTAACCGTATTACCTATGATATCACATCCAAACCACCTGGCACGATTGAGTGGGAATGAGAATATTTCGTTAAGTAATTGATATTATTACATAATATTTTCTTAAGTGGATTGTCGCCAAAAATTAAGTCATTGTTTTTTTTAGAGAAAAAATACTGACTTACAAACTTTCATACAAAGTGGTGGAACTATTGCGTTTCATAGTTTAACGCTGAGTTGAAGAGTAAAGGGCACATATAAAATGATGGCTAAATTCAAGTTCGTTGATGTTGTTAAATGGTTAG
>JBMHDH010000017.1:0-2897 GCA_049889495.1 Puniceispirillaceae bacterium (SeqCode)
GCCACGCGGTACATCGGCGCCCCATCAGTTAATTTGCCGCCAAGCATCATCCAAACAGGCATATTGCAAGATTGCCCAAGCAAATCCCAAAAAGCAGCATCAAAAGGCGCTTTGGCATAGCCATGACCTTGAATGGTGTTATCCATTAATTGTTCAAGCGCATAGGTTTGACGAGGGTCTTGGCCAATCAGACGCGGTGCCAATAGGCGCGCACAAGCCTCAACCCCTTCGGAATGCGCGACCATATAATTTTCACCACAAGGGGTAAATTCACCGCAACCAGACAGGCCGGTATCGGTATGAACCACAACCACCGAGGCATAGGCTGTGGTAATGGCATTGCCTGCCCCCCATCCATAAGAGCCGCCAACATAAGGAAGCCCCTTTTTATATATCGCAATGCCTGTAATCTTCATCACATCATCTCTTAAGGCGTGACAACAATATTGCCAATATGTGATTTGGCAATGAATTGGCGTTGCGCATCATGTAGCTCTGATAGTGGGTAAGTGGCTGCCACTAATGGTTTGATTTCCCCTTTTTCAATATAAGTGACAAGCTTGGCAAATAGCCCAACAGGCACAATGGTGGCACCTGTAAAGGTCAAATCACGCAAATAAAAGGTGCGCAAATCAAAATCAACCATCGGCCCTGCAATGGCGCCGGCACAGGTTAATCTGCCGCCACGTTCAATGGAATCAAGCCAGAGGGGCCATTGCGGACCGCCAACAACATCTGCCAATACACTGACCGTTGATTTGCCTGTGGCCTTTTGCAGAGCTGTTTTGAAATCAGGGTCATCTCTGTCAATGACGTGATGCGCGCCAAGCGCCTTCAGCTCAGCCATTTTGCTTTTGCCAGATAGTGCGATGCTTATCGCCCCTCTGCGATTAACGAGCTGGATCAAGGCAGAGCCAACCCCGCCTGAAGCGCCTGTGATTAACACGCTATCACCTGCGCTGACTTGGGCACGCTCTAGCATATTTTCAGCTGTGATATAGGATGTCGCAAAAGTGGCTAATTCAGCATCGGTCAAATCGCTATTGACCACATGAACATGTTTTTGTGAAATCTTGGTATATTGTGCAAAACCGCCATCACATTCAGACCCATAATAGCCGCATTTATCGCGGTTTGTTGGATCTGACCAATCGCGAAGCCATGTATCTATCATCACGCGCTTGCCAAGCAATGTGGCATCGCCATCAGGGCCGATAGAGACCACTTCACCAACCACATCAGCGCCTTGAATGCGCGGGAATGTCACGGCCGCCCCGCCCCATGTGGCATCATCATCATCCGCTTCATCAAAGGCGCCGCCTGTGGTGTTTTCTGATACAGCTTTGGAATACCACGCGGTACGTGTGTTGATATCTGTGTTATTGAGCCCGCAAGCACCGACCTTAATTAGCACTTCGTCAGCCTGTGCCACAGGCATAGGCCAATCTTCATGCCATTGTAATTGGTCAAAATCGCCATGTCCTTTGAGCACAAAGGCCTTCATTGTTTGCATCATAATTAAGGGGCCTCCAATTCAGGGCATTTATCTATTTAGGGACGCTGTTTTTCAGGGTTATCAGCGGCATCTCTCATCCAGCTTTGCAAGGCTTTGACAGAATGTTCTGAATTCACACCGCTTTTCGGGTCAACCACTAGAGGGCCAGGGCGATAGCCTCGTGAATGTAGGCCACGTTGTACAGATTCCACAAGGTGAATATCTTCTTCAACAGTTGTCTGTCTATCTTGAATGGCGAGCTTGTGAATCACCTCTTCGCCATGCCCGCCGCCCGTGTACCAGCCGCGATAAACCACAACATGATCCGCATCCAATGCGCGCCAATGATAGGTGTTAATCACATTCCCTGGATAGACTTGGAATGAAAATAACGGCCAGAGATACCAGCTTGAATAATCAGTCGCATTTTGTTTGGCTGTGTCGATATGATAGGTCATATCATCTAAATTTTGACATTCTGTGGTATGGCGCAAACAGTAACCTTGCGGCTGAATATCATAGGTTTCAGGTTTCACAACCCCTGTTGAAAAAGTCGGGTGATTCAAAGAGCAATGATAACATTCTGAGTAATTTTCAACAGATACTTTCCAGTTACAATTCTCGGGAATTTCTACATATTCAAGAGGCTTTAACTCTTCCCAATGAGGCACAAAAGAGGCCAATTCTTCTCGTACATTTGGGAACCATTCATCCATGGGTGCAGCGTCATCATCAAGATTAACAAAAATAAATCCCAAAAAGATTTCTGTACGCACAGAGGTTAAACAGATTTTAGACCCGTCAAACCCTTCTACTGATTTTGTGTTTGGCCCCGCGCGGAACTGACCTGTCAAATCATAGGTCCATGCATGATAAGGACAAGTGATAACCTTTGATGAGCCAGTGCCTGAGACAAGCTGGTGCGCACGATGTTGACAGACATTATAAAAGGTGCGGATGTCTCCGTCTCTGTCTTTGACACAAAACAAGCTTTCGCCTGCAATTTCAAAGCTGAAATAATCGCCTGTCTTTTGCAAAAGAGACTGATGGCCTGCAAATTGCCAGCTTTTTGCAAACAGCCCATCGCATTCTTTCTGGAAATAGGCAGGGTCCGTATAATAACGGGCGTCAAGAGATAATGTAGGTGATGTGGCAGATGCTTGGCTCATTATTCATCCTTAAGATAAAGCCCAAAATCTTCTCGATTTTGGTGAAAACTCGTAACACGTTCAACAATTTCGTCACTCGCGCCAGCGACCACAAATGACAAGATAACCTCTAATAAGGCAATGATGGAAACAGAAGAAGGAAAAAATTGAGATGTGTCAATATGTGTCACAAACCCATAATCAGCTTTGGTGATAACAGGGGCGCTTTTGGTATCCGACAGACCGATTAATTT
>JBMHDH010000018.1:0-22780 GCA_049889495.1 Puniceispirillaceae bacterium (SeqCode)
CATTAAAATTACTTTTAATATATGATTCATTGGATTCGTTTTGAGCGATTATATTTTTGCAGAGAACGATTAAAATCTCCTCGGCCTCGCTGCCCACGAATCCCTTCCAAATTATTCAATTGTCAAAAAGCGCTGCAAGCCCCAAATCACCTGACTTTTACTTGCGCCTCAAAAGCGGTCCCGCTCCAGAGGTGAGGCGTGTTATAGGACCACACTCCCACACTGTCAAACACTAAAATCAGTTTTTTAGAAAAAAATTATCTGAACAAAGTTTTTTGTCATCTCGAGGGGTATTTAAAACCCACTTTCAGATGACAAAATGGCAGATTTTCTGCCTTTTTTCAGATATCTGATTATCATGTATCCGATGTGTTATCCGATATGTTATGTGGCGCCAGCATAGCAGCCAGCAATAACAAGCCAGAATATCAGATTACCAAAGAATCAGATAAGGATCAAGCCTCTTGATATCTCCTGTGACAGACCTTGTTCGTCATGCTTGTGATGCTGACAATCTGGCAATCAGAAAAAACCCACATCATTCGCTGTTTTTTTATTTGACCCTCTCCCTATCATCAGGCGAATATAAGGCCGTTATAAATAAGTACGCGTTATGTGACATCCGTCATGATGAGCGTTTTGATTAAATACCTATTGGGCATATGGGGCTGGCATGCACGGCTTAAAGACATTGGTGACTTTACATAGATATCTGGCAATCGGACATAGATATCTGGCAATCGGCCTATGCGGCGCCTTTCTTCAATCTGCCTTCAGCCTGCCCATCCAAGCCGCTGTGCCTGAAGATGATTTAATTAATGAGGTTGGTGAGCTTTTAAATTATGAGCCAGTGCCGTTAAAGCGCCCTGATCCTGCTTTGGTGTATGGCGGCCTTGAAGTGGATATTGCCACACCTTTGCCGCGCCCCACACCAGAAGAAGCCTTTGGCACATCGACGGCAACTGTCATCGACATGCTTGCCAGAGAAACAAGCACCAGAGCCATATCAGAAGCAACCTTTGCATTAAAAAGTGGTGAGACCTTATCAAAGGTTATGAAGCGGGCTGGCTTTGATGCTCGTCAGGCTGCCAATGTGATCTTGTTAATGAGTCAAAAAGTGAATGTGCGCCGCTTGCAAATTGGCATGACATTTACCGTGGCTTATGATTCGGACAAGATGCCTGTTGGGGTGCATTTTAAAGATAAGGCCAATTTTGATCATTATATGTTATTAGACGCTGAGGCATCATGGCTTGCGCTTCGCACATTACGCCCTGTTCAAAAATATCTGGTCTATGCCAGCGGCACCATCGAAGGCACTATCTATGATGCGGTCGGCGAACAAAATGTGCCTTTTTCTGCCCTTGATGAATTTGTCCGCGTCCTTGGCTTTTCAGTCGATTTCCAACGCGAGGTCAGAAATGGTGATGCGTTTGAATTATTATATGAACGCCGAATTGATAAATTAACAGGTAAAGATCTAGGGTCTGGTAAATTGCATTATGCTGGTTTGCGGTTATCTGGCGATACTTTGAGCTTTTTCAGATATGAGTCATCCGACAATATCGTGGGATGGTATGACAGAGATGGCGGATCTGCTGTGCGGTCCTTGATGCGCACACCCATTAATGGCGCAAAATTATCATCCAAATATGGCATGAGACGCCATCCCATCCTTGGGTATAATGCGATGCATCGCGGTGTAGATTTCAGAGCACCAAAAGGCACACCAATTTTGGCAGCTGGATCAGGCGTTGTGCAAAAATCAGGTTGGTTCGGTAATTATGGCCGCTATATCCGCATCCGTCATACAGGACGTTATGATACGGCCTATGCCCACATGACACGTATCGCAGATGGCATCACACCAGGGGCTCGGGTTAAACAAGGTCAGGTTATTGGTTATGTGGGATCAACTGGCAGATCAACAGGTCCGCATTTGCATTACGAGATTTTGGTCAATAATAAGCAAGTGAACCCACTGACCGTAAAATTGCCATCTGGCGAATCAGTGCCGCCAGACGAATTAGACGCATTCCGTAACGTTGTCGAAAAAGTAGAAAATGAAGTGGCAAGCCGCGGTTATAACCTATTTGCCGCAAATGATGCCCAATAACCAAGCGCCCATCGCTTGCCTCGCCATCATCTTTGCGATTGCCCCTTACCACTTCACAACAGGGACATAGGGATTATGAGTTTCATCATTGATAAAATCATCACCTACCCTGTAAAAGGGCTGGCAGGCATCACGCATAATACAGCGATGGTCACAAAAAACCAGCTATTGCCAGGTGACAGAGCCTATGCCATCACATCAGGCACAGCGGCAAGTCATGAAAGCGCATCTGATCAATGGCTGAAAAAAGCGCATTTCTTGCAAATGATGGCAGATGATGTGTTGGCACGTTTCGATCTTGCCTTTGATGCGGTCAAAGCCCAGCTGACATTAACTTTGGATCATAAGGTAATCTTTGATGGTTGTTTAAATGATCCAAAGCATGCGGCGCGCTTTTGTGATATCATTGCCTCTTATGTGGCTTGGCCAGATGAGACAACGCCCCCTCGGCTATTCCATAGAAATGAAGGCGGGCTAACTGATACCAAAGCACCCTTTATTTCTTTTGGAAATCAGGCATCCATTGCGGATTTTGCCAATCGTGAAGGGCTGACCAATGATGATCGGCGTTTTCGGCTGAATGTTATGATGACGGGCGGCATGACAGGCGGCGGCCAGCCTATGGAAGAGTTGGCCTTAATTGGGAAAAAAGCAAAAATTGGTAGCGCTGTTTTTGCGTTTGAAGAGCCTGTTGGGAGATGCGCTGCGATTGAACTTGACCCCGAATCAGCCAAGCGAACCAAAGGGCTAGTGCAACGTCTTGAAACCCATTATGGCACAAATGATATGGGCATTTTTGCAACGGCCATCACAGATGGCACTTTCCAAATTGGTGATCAGCTCGAGATCATAGAAGATTAGCCTATCGGCAAAATCGCCAGAAATTCACAAAGGCGCGCACAAGGCAAACCTTTGACCAAGGCAAATCTCTGACAAAGCAAGCTGTGGTTAGGCAACAGCTTCTTTTACGTCACCATCTGAATCTGTATCTGCATCATCAGCTTCACCCTTCACAGATTCAGACTCTGCCAATGCGGCATCTTGTTGATCTTTATGATCAGGCGAATCACTTGTTTCTGCTGTATGTTCTGGTGCATTTTGAGTGCCAGCATCATCTGCTGACTGTTCGCCAGATGCCTCTTCATTTTTGCTGCCACGTCTATTGCCACGATGACCAGCCTCGCCCCCTTCGCCATTGTTACGAGCCTCTTGATGGCGTGCGTCATTTTGCCGCTTTTGCTCAGCATTGGCCAAGATCGATTGCTGAATACGGTAATAATGATCAGCAAATTGGCTATTGGCTTCAAAAAGCACACGATCACCTGATGATTGGGCATCATGAGCAAGCGCGGTGTATTTTTCAAACAGCTGTTGCGCATTTCCTCTGACGCGGCCTTCTGGGCCGTTGGAATCAAAAGTGGTGTTGCGGTTAAAGCTATTTTGAGAAGAGTTGCCCTGACGACGGCCACGGCCGCGTGAGCGCTTCGAATTCTGATTTTGTTTCATAATAATCCGTTTATTAAAGCCGCTATTTTGCGACGCAGTATCAATCAAGGTTTCATCTAACGGAGAAAAGGTGCCTCATTATATCTTCTATTCTATTAGAAGAAGTGCTGAGCACGTTGTAACCATATCCCCAACTACGACTTGGGAGCAAGGAAAAAAGCACCCTAAATCATAAATTTTAAACATCTTATGATTTGCCCAAGGTCTTTATACTGACCATCACATCTTAGGCCTGCTGCTTTGCCAAGACCAATAACATCGTCTTCTTGGCCCCTTCCAATCTCTAGAAACAACGCGCCGCCTTCTGCCAGAAGAGCGGGGATCAACGGCAAAAGCTGACGATAGGCATCAAGCCCATCCGCGCCTGCAAATAAGGCGCGATGGGGATCATGTTGCGCAACCTCAATCGATAAGGCATCTAAGTCTGTGACTTTGATATAAGGGGGATTTGAAAAAATCACATCAAATGGCCCTTTATAGGACGGTTCTATCGCCGCAGCATCACAGGATAACGCGCTATCCCAATCAGACACACAGAATTGTGTTTTTTGTGAGAGGCCAAGCTGGGTAGCATTCTGCCTTGCCATGGCCACCGCTTGATCACTGATATCAAGACCAAGACCGATGCTGGCATCAAGATTGGCCAAAAAAGACAATAACAAACATCCTGTACCTGTGCCGAAATCAACAACGCGGCATGGCTGATCTGCCTGCCAGTCTCGCTGATTGGCAAAAGATAAAGCTTGTTCGACCAGAATTTCTGAATCAGCCCTTGGGTCAAGCGTATGATCATTTAGCTGGAAAGACAGAGAAAAAAATTCTCGGTTCCCCCGCATCCGACTAATCGGCATACCAGCATTTCGTTTGGCAACTAGATGAGAGATATGTTCTGCAATAGCAGGCGTAATGGTGATCTGATGATGCATCAAGATGCGATGCTCTATCCCCAATGCCATTTGGCAAATCAGATTTGCTTCAGAACGCGGATCAGCAATGCCATCACGCGATACCGCTTTGGCAATTCGGGTTAAGATCTCTCTGGCATCTGTTGCCTCATGCAACGGTAATTCCAAATCTGAAATAGGCTGTGATGATGCAAAAGATTTAGGATCTGCCAATTATGCCATGCCCTCAGCCAAGCGTGCGGCCTGATCTTCAGATGCCAGCGCGTCAATCACTTCATCAATCGCTTCGCCTGCTAGAATCTTATCTAATTTATACAAGGTTAAGTTAATTCTGTGATCTGTGACACGCCCTTGCGGGAAATTATAAGTGCGAATGCGTTCGGATCTGTCACCAGACCCGACTTGGCCTTTGCGAGATGCCGCGCGTTCTGCTTCTTGTTTGGCACGTTCCGCATCATAAATGCGCGCCCGTAAGATTTTCATCGCTTTCGCTCTGTTCTTATGCTGTGATTTTTCATCTTGCTGAGACACCACAATCCCTGTTGGCAAATGCGTAATACGCACAGCGGAATCTGTTGTGTTCACAGATTGCCCGCCAGGGCCAGAGGCGCGAAACACATCAATGCGCAAATCCGCCTCATTCAATTCGATATCGACATCTTCAACCTCTGGCAACACAGCAACCGTTGCCGCAGACGTATGAATGCGCCCGCCTGTTTCTGTTTCAGGGACACGTTGTACACGATGCACACCAGATTCGAATTTCAGACGCGCAAAGACATCTTGGCCAGTGATGGTTGCCGCAGCTTCTTTATAGCCGCCAATGCCTGTTTCAGATACTTCCATAACCTCAAAACGCCAGCCATAGCGTGAAGCCATACGTTGATACATGCCAAATAAATCGCCTGCAAATAACGCAGCTTCATCACCGCCCGTACCAGCACGCACTTCTAAAATCGCGTTACGAGAATCATCAGCGTCTTTTGGCAATAGCAACAATTTCAGCTTATGTTCTTCCTCTGGAATTTGCGGGCCTAGCTCATCAATTTCAAGCTGTGCCATGTCCTGTAATTCTTTATCTTCATCGCCATCTTCCAGCATCGCCTTGGCATCTGATAACGCTTGATAGAGACCACGCACAACGTCGATTTGTTCTGCCACAGGGCGCACTTCGGATAATTCGCGAGATAATTTTGTTAATTCATCAGGTGATAAATCTGCTGATTGCGCCAATCTGTCTTCAATTTCTTGGCGGCGCGCCAGCACCTTATCCATATTTGTTTCAAGTGACATGTTTGATTATTGCTTTCCTGTTTCTTCCGCAAGACCCGACATAAGCGCATCACCAACAGCGCCAATAGCAATTGTCTTTGCCTCCCCTGTTGCGAGGTTTTTATATTGCACTGCCCCGTCAGCAAATTCATCGCTTCCCATCAAAACCGCAAATCTGGCGCCAACCTTATCAGCGCGTTTTAATTTTTTACCGATATTGCCTGTAAATGGCACATCAACAGACAACCCCTTGCGGCGCAAATCATTGGCAAGCGCCATCCCATCTGCTTGCAATTCCGCATCCATGATCACAAGCGCCACATCAGATGATGGCAAATCTGGCGCATCAATTAACAAAGATAACCGCTCAATTCCAGCGGCAAACCCAACCGCTGGCAAAGGCGGGCCCCCTAGCATTTCAGACAAGCCATCATAACGGCCACCGCCAAGCACTGTGCCTTGTGCACCAAGGTCATTGGTGATGAATTCAAAGGCGGTATGACAATAATAATCAAGACCGCGAACCAAAAGCGGGTCTGCCACGAATGAGACGCCTGATTTCACCAACGCATCACAAAGCAAATCATAATGCGCACGTGACGCATCATTTAAATAAGAGGATAATAACGGCGCATCTGCGACAATGGCTTTATCACCTTCATCTTTAGAATCCAAAATCCGCAAAGGATTTAACGAAAGGCGTCTTTGGCTATCTTCGCTCAAACTGTCTTTATAGCCTGTTAGATAGTCAACCAATGCGCCACGATAGGCCGCGCGGCTCTCGCCATCGCCAAGCGAATTTAAATGCAAAGTACAAGAAGATAACACACCAAGCGCATCAAGCAATTGCGCACCGCATGAGATCACTTCAACATCTGCCAAAGCAGAAGAGGGACCAATTAATTCCACCCCGATTTGATGAAATTGCCGCATGCGGCCTTTTTGCGGGCGCTCATAGCGAAACATGGGTCCTGCATAGATATATTTTTGCGGCAAAGTTTGCGTTAAGCCATTTGAGAGGATCGCGCGCATCACAGAGGCTGTGTTTTCAGGGCGCAAGGTTAAATTTGTGCCCCCTCTATCTTTGAATGTATAGGTTTCTTTGGACACCACATCAGAGGCATCCCCAAGCGGGCGTGCAAAAACTTCGGTAAATTCAAATAACGGCGTTGCCATATCTTGAAAACCAAATCGCTGACCCACTTTTTTGGCAGTATCAATCACATGATTTTGCCGCGCCTTATCGGCTGGCAATAAATCGGAAGTTCCTCTTACAGGTTGTAGTATCTGCATCGTTTGTGTCTTCTTTTTGCTTTATCAGGCGTCGTGGCTTGCGCCTGCATCTGTGAGCGCAGCTTGTTTAATTTCAGTCACGCGGCTTTCAACAAGACCGACAACATGATTGACAATATCATCATGAGACAAGCGATGATCAGCCATGCCAGAAATATAAATTTGATGGGTGCCACGCCCCCCACCTGTTAGACCAATATCTGTTTCACGTGCCTCACCAGGACCATTGACGACACAGCCGATAATGGACACAGTCAAAGGCACATCAATATGTTCAAGTCTTTCTTCGATTTCTTGAACGGTTTTAATCACATCAAATTGCTGGCGCGCACAAGATGGGCAAGAAATCACAGTTACACCTCGTCTGCGCAAACCAAGCGATTTCAGCATTTCGTAAGCCACCCGCACTTCTTCTGCTGGGTCTGCTGATAAAGACACGCGAATGGTATCGCCAATGCCAGCCCATAATAAATTGCCCAAACCAATGGATGATTTTACGGTGCCAGCGCGCAAGCCACCTGCTTCGGTAATGCCGATATGAAGCGGGCAATCAATTTGTTCTGCCAATTGTTGATACGCGGCCACAGCCAAGAATAAATCAGATGCTTTGACTGAAATTTTAAATTCATGAAAATCCAGATCTTGTAAAATACGTGCATGTTCAAGAGCAGATTCGACCAAGGCTTCAGGGCAAGGTTCTGCGTATTTTTCTAGAAGATGCTTTTCCAGAGACCCACCATTTACCCCAATGCGGATTGACGCGCCTGTATCACGCGCCGCCGCCACCACTTCTTTTACCCTGTCTTCAGATCCAATATTGCCAGGGTTAATGCGCAAACAGGCTGCGCCTGCTGCTGCGGCTTCGATGGCTCTTTTATAATGAAAATGAATATCTGCCACGATTGGCACAGGGCTGTCTTTAACGATAGAACGCAAAGCAGCCGTTGAGTCTTCATCAGGACAAGATACACGTACAATATCAGCACCTGCCTCAGATGCGCTATGAATTTGTGCAAGCGTGCCACTGATATCTGTGGTCAGCGTGTTGGTCATGGTCTGCACTGAAATTGGCGCATCTCCCCCAACTGCCACAGGCCCAACCATAATTTGTCGGCTTTTGCGTCTTTCGATCATTCGATAGGGTCTGATTTGTGACATCACGTTTGTTGCTTTTATCTATAAAAATAATATTTCACATCGATATTAAGTGACACAATCAAGGGTGTCACCGCAGATATAACGTATCAGCCTAGATAAAACCAGTGCCAGCCACCCAACTGATACGAAAAAGCATAATCAGATGATGCATAAACAGATCATAATGTGCGTTTATGTTGCGGTGTTTGTTTTTTCGTTATTGCGATAGAGCAGAACGCCGAGAGCGCAAGGATTCACGGCTTAATGGTAAATCACGGATGATCTCACCCACCTCACCAGCGCGGAATTCATCCATCCCAGGGATCAGCAAACTTAAACCGCCCGCATTGCCTGTGGTCAAATACAGCTTTTCGCTTGCTGGTGCGATATAGGTTTCACCTGCTTTGAATAATTTGCTCAAAATAATATCGCCGCTGTCATTTACGACCTCAACCCAAGAGGCCGCATTTGCAGAGATCACAATCTCTTCTTCAGGTGAACGCAATGTGGCCCTCGCTTCGCCAGAGCCTGTTACAGTATCTGCCTCAATGGCATTATTTGCGGCCACATCTTCTGCAGCTTCATCATCTGCGGCTTCATCAATTACGTCAGCAGTAGCAATAGTATCTGTAGTATCAGCTATGTTTTGCGCCTCATCCAAATCAGCAACTGACTTTGTTGCCTCATTTGTGTTTGAAGCTGGTTTGCTTAAAGCTGGTGTATTTGAAGCTGGCTGATCTTCATTTGACGCTTCTGCGATTTCTGTCACAGCCTCTTGCGTAGTGACCTCATTATCTGCTGGAGTATCTGCTGGAGCATCAGCTTGTTCTAGCACCACATTTGTATCTTGTGATGTGGTATCTTCTTCAACGGATGTGGCAACAATGCTAACAGCCTTATCAGCACTGTTTTCAGATGCTGGCGCAGATGCCACTTGTTCTTGGCTTCTGGTCAATGGATTCAAATCATAGCGTTCCAAGGCTTGCCAGCTGACATAGCCAACCAGCAATATAAGCACAACAAGCATGGCGGTCATTGAACCTGACATGCGCGGCTCTAGCACTTCATCAGGGAAGTGATATTGCGGCTTGTCTCCCATGCGAGAGGTACGCATTTTATAAGTGTCTAGGAATGGCTGGGGATCAATGCCAATAAATTTACAATAGCTGCTGATATAGCCAAACCCATAGGTGGCCCCTGGCAGAATATCATATTCTTCTGTTTCAAGCGCATGAAGGTAATTTTTGGGAATGCGCAATTCAGCGGCAATGGCCTCAATTTCAATAGATGCCGCTTGACGCGCACGGCGCAAGGCAGCACCACTGTAATCATCATGATCAACCAACATAGAATGATCATTTGATGATGGCATATCGCTTGATTGTGATACAGACGATTGTGGGCGTGACGAAATCAACCCTGACGCTTTTGCCTCAGCTGTTGCATTTCTTGCTTTTTTTGTCTCAAGCTTTCCCTTATCAGGCGTTTTTGACATAACCAGCCCTAGCCCCGAAATTCGTTTCGCCTCACACTATGAATAAAAAACAACATGATGGCTAGAAGAAATATGCATAATTCCTAGCAAAATCAGCAAAATAAGCTGAAAAATGCATCTTTTTTTGCAAATTAGGCCAAAATCAATGACGCCATCGTCACTTAGCCAAATGATTCACCTGGTAATCATTCCCCTAAATGTAATTCAAACGTGTCATGTAATGTGCGCACTGCCAATTCTGTATAGGCCGCATCGATCAGCACAGAGATCTTAATTTCGCTTGTTGAAATCACCTGCAAATTCACACCTTTTTCTGATAAGGATGTGAACATTTGATTGGCGATGCCTGCTTGGGTGCGCATTGCCGTGCCAATAATTGACACTTTGGCAATATTGGTATCTGAATCCACACGTTCATAAGGCAAATCTGATTTTAGCCCATCAATGATTTGGATGGCTTTAGCGGCGTCATCTGCGCCAACAGAAAATGTGATATCTGTTGTATCATTGCTGGTCGAGCCTGATTGCACAATCATATCGATATTGACGTTATTATCAGCCAATGATTTAAAGATGATTGCAGCCACACCTGGCTTATCTTCTAGACCAACCACTGTGATACGCGCTTCATCTGCGCTATAAGCAATGCCAGAGATTTTTTGCTTTTCCATCTGATTATCCTCATCTACGACCATGGTGCCTGGTTCGTCATTAAAGCTTGAGCGGACCTGAATTTTCACATTGTGACGCATGCCCATCGCCACTGATCTGGTTTGCAAAACTTTTGCGCCAGCTGATGCCATTTCAAGCATTTCTTCAAAAGTGATTTCATCCAATTTACGTGCTTTAGGCATGATGCGGGGATCGGTTGTATAAACACCATCCACATCTGTATAAATATCACAGCGATCTGCTTTTAGGGCGGCTGCCAAAGCCACAGCAGAGGTATCAGACCCACCACGACCCAAAGTCGTAATGCGCCCTTCCTCACTGACCCCTTGGAAACCAGCAACGACCGCAACCTGCCCTTGATCTAGACGCTTAGAGATTTCATCACAATTAATCTCTTCAATGCGCGCAGAGCCATGCGTGCTGCAGGTTTGAAATGGCATTTGCCAGCCAAGCCAAGAGCGCGCATCAACCCCAATATTTTGTAACGCAATGGCCAAAAGACCCACTGTGACCTGTTCGCCCGTGGCAACAATGGCGTCATATTCTCGTGCATCATGCATGGGCCCAATATCCTTGGCCCATTGCACCAATTGGTTTGTTGTCCCAGACATAGCAGACACAACCACAGCCACTTGGTTACCATTTTCCACTTCGGCTTTTACACGTCTGGCCACATTGCGAATACGATCAAGATCGCCAACAGATGTGCCGCCAAATTTCTGAACAATTCTTGCCATGATCGAGATGCCAATCTATCTTACTATTAGGCTGTTTTACTATTAGGCTCTTTTTATTCAGGCCACTAAATTGGCCTATTTAAAGGCTTGCCTGACCTTCTATGGCACCTGTCATAGCCCAGACGGCGGCTTTGTTACAAGTCATTTATATAAAAACACAAGTGTGAATCCCCATGACCACAAGCTCTCAAGACCAAAAAGACACAGCGCAATTTGACCAATTAGGTGCCAGCTGGTGGGATATATCTGGCCCCATGGCCCCCTTGCATCATTTCACCCCTGTGCGTGTGGCGTTCCTGAAAGAGATGGTCCAGCGTTATGGCAAATCACATGAGGGAACCCTGCCTTTGGCTGGCTTAACCATCCTTGATATTGGATGCGGCGGCGGCCTGTTGGCAGAACCGATGGCACGTCTTGGCGCAAATGTCACCGCCATTGATGCCTCACAAGCTGCCATCACAACGGCCAAAGACCATGCCGCCGCAATGGGTTTATCAATTGATTACCGCGCATGTTTGGCTGAAGATTTGGCAGAAACAGGCCAGAAATTTGATATGGTCTATAGCTCTGAGGTGATTGAACATGTGGCATCACGCGATGTTTTTGCCGCTGCCATATCATCTTTATTGGCAGAAGATGGCATTGTGGCCATTACCACAATTAACCGCACCATGGCCGCTCTTGCCACTGTCAAAATTGGTGCGGAATATATCACAGGCCATATCCCAAAAGGCACGCATGATTATGCCAAATTTGTAACACCAAAAGAATTGGCATCTGATTTCAAAAAAGCAGGGATCACTTTGGATCATTTCACAGGGTTCGTGCCGTCCCTGTTTGGCGGGTTTCGGCAATCGTCTTTTATGGCTGTGAATTATGCCGCGGCTGGCAAACGCAGCTGATTAATGATCTTGCGGTAAATCTGGTAATTCAAAAAAGGTGACACCTTCCTCTGAAAGCTCGTCGCGTTCTTCAGGCGTGGTTGTACCATAGATGGGTTTCTTTTCGGCTTCGCCATAATGAATTTTACGCGCTTCATCTGCGAATTTATCACCCACATTTGTGAAATCAGCTTTCACCTTTTTATGCATATCGCGAAGCACCGTCATGGCCGCACCCATCATAGCGGCTTTGTCCTTATCATCTAGGCCTGCAAGCGGATTGGATGACGCCTTATTTGACGATTGATCTGCCGATTGGCCTGATGGCAGATCTGTCGCATTTATCTGTGGCGCTTGTGTTTGCGGTGCGATGGCATCAGCTGGCATGAGGGGCTGATTTTTGCGTGTTTTGGGGCTGTTCAGATTCGGAGCCATCAAAGCGCGACGCACAGAGCCACTGCCGCAAATCGGGCAAGAAATCAGACCTTTTTCTTGTTGATCAGAAAAAGCCGAAGAGCTGGAGAACCAGCCTTCAAATTCATCATCATTTTCACAGATAAGCTGATATTTTAACATAAGCAGATTATCACACCCTTTATCTAGCTGATCACAATTATCTGGCTAGAATTACGCAATTGCGCCATGACAATGTTTGTATTTTTTGCCAGACCCGCATGGGCATGGCTCATTACGACCCACCTTGGCAGATGAGGCGGTTGCTGCTGCGGCAGGCTTTTTGGCTGATGGGGCCTGTTTGCTTTGTGCTGGTGTCTGATTATCTGCAGCCTCTGCTTGTTCAGGGGTGCGCATTTCCACATGTGCCAATGCCAATGTCACAGTGCGGCGCATGCGCTCTAGCATGCCTTCAAACATACCAAAGGCTTCTTTTTTATATTCATTTAACGGATCTCTTTGCGCATAAGCACGAAGCCCAATCCCCTGACGCAACTGATCAAGTCCCAAAAGATGTTCTTTCCATTGCTGGTCAAGCACCTGAAGCAATAATGATTTTTCAGCCATGCGCATCACATCTGGGCCAAAACGCAGGGCCTTTTCTGCCATATGCTTATCTGACATGGCATGCAATCTGTCTGATAATTCCACTTCAGAGACGCCATCTTCGTTAAACCAGTCACTTGCTGGCACATCGAGACCAAGATATTGCGCTGATTCAAGACGGAATTTATCAGCATCCCATTGATCCACAAAGCTGCCTTGTGGGATCGCATCATCAATGATCGCCTCAACCACATCGCGGCGCATATCAACCACAGTTTCATGCACATCTTTTGATTCCATAATGTCTTTGCGCTGGGCAAAAATCACTTGGCGTTGATCATTCATCACATCATCAAAGCGCAAAAGCTGTTTTCTGATTTCAAAATTATGGGCTTCCACTTTAGACTGGGCTTTTTCAACAGCCTTATTAATCCAGCTATGGGTAATGGCCTCACCTTCATCTAGCCCCAATTTTTGCAGCATCCCATCTAGCTTTTCTGAGCCAAAGATACGCATCAGATCATCTTGAAGTGATAAGAAGAATTTCGATGCCCCAGGATCACCTTGACGGCCAGTACGGCCCCGCAATTGGTTATCAATGCGTCGTGATTCATGGCGTTCTGTGCCAATGACATAAAGGCCGCCTGCATCCAAGGCTTGTTGTTTTAACGCTTCCACTTCTGCGGTAATGGCATCGCGTTTTTTATCTGTCAGCTTATCGCCTTCACCTGCAAGGCGCATTTCCAAATTACCGCCCAACTGAATATCAGTGCCGCGCCCTGCCATATTTGTGGCAATGGTAACAGCGCCTGGGACGCCTGCTTGGGCAATGATCTGGGCCTCTTCTTCATGGAATCTGGCATTCAAAACCTTATGCGGGATTTTCTTTTTCGTCAGCGTCTTTGACAAGCTCTCTGATTTTTCAATGGTCACAGTACCAACCAAAACAGGCTGGCCTTTGGCACGGCTTTCCTCGATTAAGGTGATAACCGCATTATCTCTTTCTTCAGATGTGCGATATACCTCATCATCAGAATCGATACGCGCCACACCGCGATTTGTTGGGATAGCAACAACATCGAGCTTATAGATCTCTGAGAATTCGCCAGCTTCGGTTAAAGCTGTGCCAGTCATGCCAGCCAGCTTTTCATATAATCTGAAATAATTTTGATAAGTGACAGATGCCAAAGTTTGGTTTTCAGCTTGAATTTCAACAGCCTCTTTGGCTTCTAGTGCCTGATGAAGCCCATCTGAAAACCGTCTGCCATCCATAGCGCGGCCTGTAAATTCATCAATGATGACCACCTGACCAGCGCGCACCATATAATGCGTATCACGTTCAAAAATCTGATGGGCGCGCAAGGCCTGAGTAACATGATGCAGCAAGGTTACATGATTGGTGTCATATAAAGAGCCATCTTCCATTAGATTGGCATTGCGGCATAAATCTTCGACATGTTCCACGCCTGTTTCTGTCAAAGTCACAGAGCGTGTTTTTTCGTCTTTTTCGTAATCTGCCTCTTCTAGATGTGGCACGATCTGATTCACTGCAACATATAAATCAGCTGCGGTTTCCGCAGGGCCAGAAATCACAAGCGGAGTCCGCGCTTCATCAATCAGGATCGAATCCACCTCATCCACAATTGCAAAATGATGGTCACGCTGAACCATCGCGGCTAATTCAAATTTCAGATTGTCACGCAGATAATCAAAACCAAATTCATTATTGGTGCCATAAGTGATATCAGCTTGATAAGCAGCGCGGCGGACTTCATCTGTAATCCCGCCAATAATCACACCAACGCTCAAGCCCAAAAATTCATAAACCTGACCCATCCAGCCCGCATCACGTGTGGCCAGATAATCATTGACGGTGACCACATGAACGCCTTTGCCAGTCAAAGCATTCAAAAAGACAGGCAATGTTGCCACAAGGGTTTTGCCTTCCCCTGTTTTCATTTCTGAAATTTTGCCTTCATGCAAAATAATGCCGCCCATTAATTGGACATCAAAATGCCGCTGGCCAAGGGTCCGTTTCGCACCTTCTCTTACCAGCGCAAAAGCATCAACCAAGATATCATCAAGCGATGTGCCATTGGCCACCATCTCTTTTAGGCGGGCGGTCTCATCACGCAAATCATCATCACTGAAAGCTTCATAATGTGATTCTTTTGCGTTAATGGCGTCAATGCGTCCGCCTAGCCGTTTAATTTCACGGTCATTTGGAGAGCCAAAAAGTGATTTCGCAAGTGAGCCAAGCATGTATCAGGTACCAATTCTGTTCATCAAATTCTTAAGCAATGTCAGCCACGATATTCTGCGAATCTATCTTATGTTTTCACGACACATCTTTATTCGAAAATACCCTGTCTTATGCAGATAGGCATTGCGCTCGCCTTTGTCAATTAAACAGACAAAAACGCGCTTGATAATTGCCACTTATAGTGCTTTGCAAGCCAGCGGAAAAAAACTATGCTGTTCACACTATGTTAATGGCACCATGTTGCTGATAGCGTATTAACGAATGAAGCATTCACATCACTAGCATAAAGCTGGTCAGGCATAAGGCTGGTCAGGCTTCTTAATTATACTAAAGGGTTTTCATCATGGCGAACGCACGCGCTTTTCTGAAATTGTCATCAGCTGTCCTTCTTGCCACAGGCATGACCATGGTTGGGGGCCTCACCCATGCCGTTGCCCAGCAAGCAGATGCCAGAGCCAAGATTGAGGTTGGGTCTGTCAATGGCACTATTGTTTATCTTGATGAGGTGATGCAGGTCGCAGAAAGCTTGCCCGAAGAATATCGTCGCCAGCCATTAGAAAATTATTATGACAATTTGGTTGATGAGGTGTTTAACACACGCCTTGCCGCTGAGGCTGCGCGTCAAACTGGCCTGAATGAAGATGCGCTTGTGAATGAAGCCATTCGGATTGCCACAGATCGTATTTTGGCAGAAGCCTATTTCGCGATTGAAATGCGCAAAGCGGTAACGGATGACGAAATCGCCAAAGCCTATGAGCGCATTATTGCTGATCAAGATAGCCGTGAAGAAGTCTCAGCGCGTCATATTTTGGTTGAAACAGAAGCCGAAGCCATTGGCCTGATTGACAAATTGAAAGAGGGGGCTGACTTTGCTGAATTGGCCAAAGAATTTTCAACAGGACCATCAGGGCCAAATGGCGGTGATTTAGGATATTTTGGCCGTGGCCAGATGGTGCCTGATTTTGAAGTCGCAGCCTTTAATTTGGCCATTGGCACATTTTCTGCTGAGCCTGTTCAGACACAATTTGGCTGGCATGTTATCAAGCTAGAAGATAAGCGCACCGCACCGCCTGCAAGCTTGGATGAATTGCGCCCACAAATTGCCAATGGTCTATCACAACAAACCATTGCCCGTATGATCGAAGAATTGCGGTCTAGCGCAACCTTATCTGCCCGCAGCTTTGCTGATGTCAAAGCAGATGCGCAAGCCGCACAACAACAATAGAGCTAGGCAATTATAAGATTTATGCCAGCTTGCCAGTAAGACTATTGGCTTTTCTGGCATCACTGAAAAAAGGCTTTGTTATGGAACGCTCTCCGCTCGCCCCTGACCAATTTCCTGAATTGCCGCTGATTGAGGGCATTACCTTATCTGTGGCGGCAACAGGCATGAAATATAAAGACAGAGATGATCTGTTTTTAATGCAATGTGACGAGGGTACGCATCTGGCAGGCCTGTTTACCACATCCGCCACTGCTTCAGTATCAGTTCACGCCAGCCGCGCGGTTGCCCGTGCTGGTGCGGTGCGCGCGATTTTGGTCAATGCAGGTAATGCCAATGCCTTTACAGGTGCAAGAGGAGATGAAGCGCATCATGAATGTGTGTCATCATTGGCACAGATTTTGGAAATTCCAGAAACGCAGATTGCCACAGCCTCAACAGGGGTGATTGGTGAGCCGCTCGATAGCCAAGCCATTATCACGCATTTTCAATCCCTTCGCAGTGCCGCGCCAGCCAATTGGCACGCCGCAGCAAAAGCGATTAAAACAACAGACACCTTTGCCAAAGGGGCTGGTAAGACCATCATGATCAATGGCAAACCCATTTGCATTTCAGCCATTGCCAAAGGGTCAGGGATGATCGCGCCAGATATGGCCACCATGCTGGCCTTTATCGCAACAGATGCCAGCATTGCCAAAGCCGAACTGCAAGATATGTTGCGCCGCCAATGTGCCAAAAGTTTTAATGCCATCACAGTCGATAGTGATACATCCACAAGCGATTCCGTCTTTTTCTGTGCGACTGGCAAAGCAGGCGTGATTGACCAAAAAGACGATCTGGCCGCCTTTGAAGAGGCCCTTGGTGAGATCATGCAAGATCTGGCTGTGCAAATTGTTCGGGATGGCGAAGGCGCAAGCAAATTAATCACCATTGATGTCACAGGGGCAGTTGATGATGCCTCAGCCCATCGCATCGCTATGGCAATTGGCAATTCCCCTTTGGTCAAAACAGCCATTGCAGGCGAAGATGCCAATTGGGGGCGTATCGTTGCGGCTGTTGGCAAAGCAGGTGAGCCCGCAGATAGAGATAAGCTTGCGATTGCCATTGGCGGGATTGTGATCACCGATGCGGGCCAAAGACGTGATGATTATGATGAAACACCTGTGGCAGCCCATATGAAAGAAGATGAAATCTCGCTTCATATTGATATTGGGCTTGGCACAGGCACAGCGCGTATTTGGACATGTGATTTAACACATGGCTATATCACCATTAATGCTGATTACAGATCTTAAAAAATATGACTAATTCTTCGAAGCGTCCGCTTAAACATATCGTCGCTTGCGCCTTAATCGACCCTGATGGGCGGGTGCTATTGGCCAAAAGGCCTGATGGCAAAGCCATGGCAGGTTTATGGGAATTTCCTGGTGGAAAAATCGAAGCAGAAGAGACCCCAGAACAAGGTTTGATCCGTGAATTACAAGAAGAGCTTGGCATTGATACCAAACAATCTTGTTTGGCGCCGTTAAGCTTTGCCAGCCATGCTTATGATGACTTTCATCTTGTCATGTTGCTTTATGTCTGTCGGCGGTGGTGGGGCACGCCTAAGCCTGTTGAGGGCGGCGAGCTGACATGGGCAAGAGCGATGCGGTTAAATCAATTTGAAATGCCAGAGGCAAACCGTCCTTTGGTCGCAGCCTTACAGGATTTGCTTTAAAAGATATCTGTGATGGGTGTTGTCGCAGACCCTGGTTTTAAGGGTTGCGGCTGGCTTTTATCTGGCGACCAGCCTGTGACATGAATCAATTCAAAGCTGGCAGGAATGCGGCCATCTGGCATGGCATAGCGTTCTTGGTAAATTTCAGCTGTACGCAAAAATAAATCACGACGTGAAAAACCAGCGCGTCTGCCAATCAAGCAATTCCCCTCACCCATCGCGCGTAAATCAGCCATTAAGGGAAAAATAGAACTATAGGTCAGCGTCAATAGCTCGCTATCTGCCACAGGCATCGCCAAGCCAGCGCGTTGCAACAACCCGCCAATATCACGAATATCTGCCATTGGTGCGACATGTGGGCCAATGCCGCCCGTCAGCTCTTCTTCTGCCGCACTGATACAGGCCCGCAATTCTTGCAAGGTTCTGCCGCCAAGCAAGATGGCAAAAAACAGACCATCTGGTCTCAGCTGGCGTGCCATTTGCGTCATCAGCCCAGGGACATCATTGACCTGATGCAAATAAAGCAAAGAGACAATACCATCAACCTGATCAAAAGGCGCGGCAATTGCATTTGGCATCAGCTCAACATCCATTGTCTCAGAGGGGCCAAAAGCACGGGCTTGCTGGGTGAAAACTGCGCTAGGGTCAAGGCTTAAGATAGTGCCAATTTTCGGATGAGATTGCAGATTTTGCGCGACCATACCGCCATGCGCGCCGACATCAATCACATGTGGGAAATCACGCTTGATCAAAGATAATCTGTCTTCTAGACGTTCAATGGCCAATTTTTTTAAAAAATCGCCGCCTTGTGCAAAGCCAGACCGCGCGGCGCGGTCTCTTTGTCTGACAATTTGTTCTGTGTTAAAAATTTGCGGCGTATTCATCTTTTTTTTACGTTTATATCTTATAAAATCTCTCATCAAAGCAGTGTTACCTGCAAGATAGGGAGGGCATCATGCGTCAGTGGCTTAGCACAGCTTTTACACATGTGCTAGATAGTGCATTGCCGCCACAATGTCCATTATGTCACGGTGACCTTATGGCACAAGGCCTGTGCGCGGATTGTTGGCACCAGCTTCACGTGATCATCCCGCCCTTTTGTGACGGGTGCGGCAGGCCCCTGCCACATAGCTATGCCATAAAGAAATGTGGTGCTTGTCTCACACAAAAAAGCTTTCTTGTGCGCCATCGTTCTGTCTTGGTTTATAATGATGCTGCCAAGCGTTTAATCGTGCCTTTCAAACATTCTGATCGGCTTGATTTTGCCCCTGTAATCGCTGGCATGATGGCATCTGCTTTTCAAGATATGGTGCAAGATGACCATATCATTATGCCAATCCCATTGCATGTTTTGCGCCGTATCAAGCGCCGCTACAACCAATCAGCCGAGATCACACGGCTTTTATGCCGTCGGACGGGCCGCCAATCACAATCTGATATGACAAGTTTGAAGCGGATAAAACCAACAACATCATTGGCCCGTCACAGATTAACAAAGCGAAAGCAAATTTTGCGCGGGGCCTTTGCGATCAACAAGACCGATATCCTAGCCTTGAAAGGCAAACGAATTTTACTGATTGATGATGTGATGACCACAGGTAGCACCATGGAAGAAGCTGCCAAATGCTTGTTGCAAGCTGATGTCCAATCTGTTGAAGGTTTGAGCTTTGCGCGTGTTTGTTAAGTTTCTTAGAAAATTGACTGGCAACATAGCCCGCTGGTTCTTATATAAAAGGGGCCGCCGCCAAAAGAGGCTTGCCCCTGAAGTCGCATAAGCCAAGTCGCATAAGCCAAAATGACAAAAAATAAGAAGGAATAGGTTATGGCCAAAATTGAGATTTACACCACCGCTTTTTGTCCGTTTTGCGTAAGAGCGAAAAGGCTGCTTGATCACGAAAATCTATCTTATGATGAAATTGATGTGGGGGCATCTCGTGCTTTGCGCCAAGCCATGGCAAAACGTGCCGAAGGGCGCACATCTGTGCCACAAATCTTCATTGATGAAGTGCCAATTGGTGGCAGTGATGATCTAGCTTTGCTTCACCGCACAGGAAAATTGAACCAGCTGGTCGGACGCACCCAGTCGTGATAGGCTTTGCCGCATGATGAGAGTCGCAGCCCTGCAATATACCGCACGTAATGACATCCACAAAAATTGTGAGATAGCCTTGCCGCTTGTGCAAAAAGCAGTCAAAGAGGGCGCTGAATTTATCACCTTGCCTGAATGTGCCAATATGCTGGCAAAAGACAAAGCTAGCCTGAAGCAAAACGCACCAGAAGAAGCATCATGCCCCTTTGTCAAAACCATGTGCGATGCAGCACGGGACCATGATATCTGGCTATCGCTGGGATCTGTGATGTGCCGTGATGATGCCAATCAGAACATTACCAGCCACAAAATAGCCAATCGCCATTTGATTATATCTCCCGATGGGGCAATCACCAGCCGTTATGACAAGATTCATATGTTTGATGCAAAAGTTGGCGATGGCAAAACCTATCGCGAATCAGATAGCTTTGCGGCTGGCACAACCCCTGTGGTGACAGATATTGCAGGCCATAAAACAGGTCTATCTATTTGTTATGATATTCGCTTTGCCAGCCTGTATCATCATTACGCCAAGCACCATGCACAGATGATTTTAACGCCAGCTGCTTTTACCGCCACAACGGGCAAGGCCCATTGGCATATATTGCAACGTGCCAGAGCGATCGAAACAGGGGCCTTTATCATTGCCGCCGCGCAAATCGGCCAACATGATGACGGCAGAAAAACATATGGTCATTCGCTGATTATCTCGCCATGGGGCGAGGTGTTAAGTGATGCTGGCACAGACAAAGATATGGCCATCGCAGATCTTGATTTTTCGGACGTTGCAAAGGCACGAGAGAAAATCACCGCTTGGCAAAATCAGACCTTATTTTGATAAGGCCTGTTGCCAGAAACAGTCCCTAAGAAGGCGCCTAGAGGCCTTTTTCACCAATGGCGATATATTTGGCGCGGCGATCAGCCTTAATGGCGGCAGGTGCCATAGATGCCATTTCAGCTAGTTGCTTTTCCATGCCATCACCCAGCTGTTGAATGGCAAGTGGCACATCACGATGGGCACCGCCCAATGGTTCTGTGACAATCTGATCAATCACACCTAATTTCAGCATATCATCTGCAGTTAGGCGCAACGCCTCAGCTGCTTTTTGGGCATAATCAGCAGAACGCCACAAAATAGACGCACAGCCCTCTGGTGAAATCACAGAATAGACCGCATGTTCCAACATCAAAACACGGTTGGCAGTGGCAAGCGCGATCGCACCGCCAGAGCCACCTTCGCCCACAATCGCTGTGACCATTGGCACAGATAGATTCAAACATGTTTGAATAGAGCGTGCGATGGCTTCTGCTTGGCCTCTTTCTTCGGCACCACGTCCAGGATAAGCACCAGCGGTATCGACAAATGACAAAACAGGTAATTGGAATTTATCTGCCAAACCCATCAGGCGAATGGCTTTGCGATAGCCCTCGGGGCGTGCCATGCCAAAATTGCGCTTGATGCGTTCTTCGGTACTTGTGCCTTTATCAGTGCCCATAATGACAACATCACGGCCACGGAATTTGGCAAGCCCACCAATGACCGCATAATCTTCAGCAAAATTGCGATCCCCTGCAAGGGGGACAAATTCATCTGTTAGCTGGGCAATAATCTGAGATAATTTTGGGCGTTCAGGGTGACGCGCCACCTGCACTTTTTCCCAAGGGCCAAGCGCCTTATAAGTTTGCGTTAACTCTTTTTCGATTCTGGTTTGCAGCTTGCCAATTTCCTCGGCGATATTGATATCGGTTTCATCAGTCAAATGGCGCAATTCCTGAATTTTGCCTTCAAGAGCTGCAATTGGTTTTTCAAAATCTAAAAAATGGCGCATGACATTCCCAAAAATTCACAAGTAATTTTGTATCTATAAATGCTTCTTATTATTCTAGCGCACCATCACGCTTGCTGGCAAGAGGATGCATATCCGAAACCAACCCACTTAACCGATCATTGCGCGTTTTGGTATAAATTTGGGTGGTGGCAATATCCGCATGACCAAGCATTGTTTGCAAAGACCGCAAGTCTGCCCCGCGATTTAACATATGGGTGGCAAAGCTATGACGTAATTTATGGGGGCTGATCTTATCAGGTGAAATGCCAGCAATGACCGCGATTTTTTTCAACCATCTGGCAAATTGCGCACGGTTAACTGGCTTTTTGCGATTGGTAAATAAAGCGGTCAGGGTCACATCTGATTGATGGCGATCACGCCAATCAAGCCATAGCGCAATTTTTTCCAGAGACAAATCTGTTACCAATACCACTCTTTCTTTGCGCCCTTTGCCCATAACAGTTAGGCTTGCTTCTGATTTTTGGATATCTCCGATTTTCAGATCCAGAAGTTCAGAAATCCGAAGACCTGTCGCATAAAGCAATTCAAGCCCAGCGGACATCATCAGAGCCATTTCTTCCTCTGGTAATTTTTGGGCGGCCTCTAATAATCTGATCACCTCTTCTTCGCTAAGAGACGCAGGTAAA
>JBMHDH010000019.1:0-4064 GCA_049889495.1 Puniceispirillaceae bacterium (SeqCode)
TGTCAAACCTTGACGCGTATCTGGAATCATCAGATCATCTGGTACTTTGACACCTGATGTGGTGCCATTCCAGGTGAATAATACATCGCGATCAAAATCCACCTCATCAAAGGACGGCAATAGACCCCAATCAGCCTCGAAAGTACGAATGTCAGATAATTGTAATTGTTTGGTGGCATCATTGACCCATGTTTTGCCAAATGATTCCCACGCCAGAATATCCACCCCTCTTTGTCCTAATAATGACCACATGATCATTTCAACAGCACCTGTATCAGATCCAGGCACGATGCCAAGACGATAATCTTCAGGCAAATCTAACAGACGTGCCATACGATCAATCGCAGATGCTAATGTTGCTTTCGGAGATTTGGCGCGATGTGAGCGGCCAAGGTGGGTGTCATCGAGACGTGAGAGGTGCCAGCCTTTGTGCTTCTTCGTTGGACCAGAAGAAAAGCAAGCCGATTCCGGCTTTGCTGTCGGATGCATGATATGCATGATTGACCTCATCAGTAATATGGCTATCCGTTGGGGGATAGCGACCCACTGGTGAAGATAGAAGCAATTCTTAAAATGTCAAGAAAGCGACAGATATTTATAAAAAATGTCTAATTAAGAGGCAGATATATCATTATCAAGGCGTGCATTCGCGCTTTTCAAGCCGTCAATAAGCCGTGCCATCACATCATCAAGCTTGGCTTTATCTTTGGCTTCGACCATCACTCTAATTAACGGCTCTGTGCCAGAGGGACGCAACAGGATTCGCCCCATACCATCAAGTTCATCTTGCAAAGACGTAGATAAGGCCAACATAGCCTCATCTTGTAAAACAGCCTTATTCATATCAGGCAAATTGACAAGCGCCATCGGCACTGATTCATAGAGATTAAGCACATCACTCATGGGTTTTTGTTGCTTTATCTTTGCGCTTATCAGCTGTAATGCGGCAATCAGACCATCACCTGACGCAATGATATCAGGCATTAAAATATGGCCTGACCCTTCACCGCCAAGATTGCCTGTGACATCGCTATTTTGGCTTTTGCCTTGCAACATTTGCATGATATAACGATCGCCAACTTTGGCTCTGGCAAAGGGAATATTCTGAGATGCCAAATATTGCTCTAGGCCAAGATTGGTCATCAATGTGCCAACAACTGTGCCGCGCAAAGTGCCTTCCTCTTTCATTTTGGTCGCAATGGCCCCAAGCACATGATCACCATCATGAATCGTGCCTGTTTCATCGGCGATAATCACACGATCAGCATCCCCATCAAGAGATATGCCCAAATCAGCACCATGGGCAATGACAGCTTCAGCCATCTTTTGCGGATGAACCGCGCCACAATCATCATTGATATTCAGGCCATCTGGCTCACAAAATAGAGGGATAATCTCAGCGCCAAGCGTCGTCAATGTTAGCGGCGCGGTGACATAGGCAGCGCCATGTGCACAATCAACAACGATTTTTAACCCTGCAAAAGGCTTATCAGCCTCCCCTACATGACCGTTAATGGTGTTACAGGCGTAATCAATATAATATTCATGCGCATTTAAAATACGGCGCACGCGGCCCATTTCTTCTGCTTCAGCCAAGGCAATCGAGCCTTGCATCAGGGCACTAATTTCTTCTTCAATATGATCAGCTAGTTTCTTGCCATCAGGCCCAAATAGCTTAATCCCATTATCATGATGCGGATTATGGCTTGCTGAAATCATCACGCCTAAATGCGCCCCTAATGTCTGTGTCATCACAGAGATTGTGGCTGTGGGAATGGGGCCAAGCAAACGGCACTCCATACCAATAGAGGCAAAGCCTGCCACCAAAGCTGATTCAAGCATATAGCCAGATAAGCGCGTATCTTTGCCTATGACAACCAAAGGCGCATCTTGTTTATCTTGATTATCAACAAACCAACGCCCTGCAGCCAAGGCTAGTCTGACAACTGATTCAGCACGCATCGCCCCTGTATTTATACGGGCTCTGACACCATCTGTTCCGAAAATTCCTGCCATGAAAACAACCTTGCCAGCCTTTACTATTTGTAAGGGCACTATAGGCCATCACCGCTAACAAAGTCTATAAAAGCATGGCTTTCTATGAGCCGCCAACTAGCTTGATTTTAACAATTGTTGATGAATTGTGATGGCTTGCGCTGTTTGCGCCACATCATGGGTGCGGATAATCTGCACACCTTGTGTGATGGCTTGCAACGTCAAAGCTAATGATCCGCCCAAACGCTCTGCCGCTGGCTCATCCTTGGAGAGCTTGGCAATGCTTGATTTACGAGACACACCAATTAAAATAGGCACGCCTAGCCCATGGAACAAGCTTGTCCATTGGATGATTTCAAGATTATGGGCTGGCGTTTTACCAAATCCAAAACCAGGATCAATCGCAATGTGAGAGCGTGGCACCCCTGCTTGTTCAAGCACCATAATACGCTCTTCAAGCCAATCATAAACATCAATCGGCGCAAAATCATATTGCGGATTTTGTTGCATTGTCTCAGGCTTGCCTTGCATATGCATCGCAATGCAAAAACCTTGTGTGTTATCTTGCGCGACCACTGATGCGGCAAGTTCTGGCGCGCCGTCATCACGAAAACCGCCAACATCATTAATGATTTGTGCCCCTGATTTCGTGGCTATTGCCATCACCTCAGTATGTCTCGTATCAGCGGAGACAATGTGGCCTTCACTTGTTAATGCCGCAATGATAGGCGTGATACGGCGTATCTCTTCTTCACGCGCCACAGCCTCTGCGCCAGGGCGTGTTGACTCGCCGCCAACATCAAGGATGACTGCGCCTTCCCTTGCCATCTTGCGCGCGGCTTCAATGCCATCTTGTGCCTCAAAATGCAGCCCGCCATCAGAAAAACTATCAGGGGTGGCATTCACAATCACCATAATTTGCGCTTGTCCCATTGATAGCCCTGCCATATCTGGGCGCGGCTTTGTGAGGCGGTCAAGACAGGCTTTGGCAGCGCTTTGATCAGCGGCTTGGTCTTGCCATTGGCGCAACGATAGGCGTTGGACAATCACATCACTGCCATCTTTTTGCGCAATATCAACAAAGGCAAAAGCCATCGGCCCACCGGCAAGCCGCACATAATCAGAGTTGGCACCTTGCTGGCAAATCACCCCATCCCATGGCACGAGCAGAGCAGGCCTGACCCAACTACGCCGCCCATGAGGCGGCGCAGGTAATGCTTTATGATAGATAAGGGCCATTTAAGCGCCGTCAGGGCCAGCTGGCTCACCTGATGGTTTCGCCGCACGTCTGCCACCTGATGGCAATCCTGAACGAGGCTTTTTGGCACGTGGCTCTGATGGCTCATCATCTGAATTATCTTTGCGCGAAATTGTGCCCCCTTCAACAATGATGCGAATCTCTTCACCATTTAGAGTTTCATATTCAAGCAAGCCTTGGGCCAGATTTTCAAGCTGAACATGATGCTTTTTCAACAGAGATTCAGCATCTTGATAGGCTTCATCCACAATGCGGCGCACCTCAGCGTCAATCATATCAGCTGTGCCCTCAGACACTGTTTTTTGCTGTGTGACAGAGCGGCCCAAAAAGACTTCTTGCTCGTCACCTGCATAAGCAAGGAAGCCAAGCTTATCAGACATGCCCCATTCGGTTACCATGCGGCGTGCCATATCAGTGGCCATGCGGATATCTGATGAGGCACCTGTTGTGATTTTGTCAGCACCAAAGATTAAATCTTCGGCAATACGACCACCACAAGCCACACGCAAATCAGCCAAAATTTTATCAAATGCCAATGACACACGATCCCCTTCAGGCAAGCGCATCACCATCCCAAGCGCACGACCACGTGGAATAATGGTGGCTTTGTGGATAGGATCAGAGGCTGGCAAATGAAGCGCGACAACCGCGTGACCAGCTTCGTGATAAGCGGTTAGACGCTTTTCATCATCTGTCATCACCATAGACCGGCGCTCAGATCCCATCATTACCTTATCTTTAGCTTCTTCAAATTCAGCCATAGAGACTGTCCGCCGGCCTTTGCGTGCTGCCAATAAGGCAGCTTCATTCA
>JBMHDH010000020.1:0-13666 GCA_049889495.1 Puniceispirillaceae bacterium (SeqCode)
ATTGCTTCGACGGGTTTTCTAGCATCAGGGATAAAAAGACAGGTTGAAGCGCGCGTATCAAATGATACCCATCTGTGACCTGACGGCGGTTTGTTGCACCATTCCATGTGGCACTGCCATGCATAAGCTGGTTGCGCAAAACATATAATCTAGAAAATAATGTCTGCAATATGGATAATGTGTTTTTCTTGGAAAGCGCGTAATTAACAACTTTTTTTGATGCCTCAAAACGATCTTTCCATTCATCACCAGAGCCCTTGGCAACGGAAACCCAATAATCTTTAAAGATAAAAGGATTGTTCAATATGCCGCGAATTTCACGTGTAAAACGGATCCAAATAATATCATAAATTTCGTTCTTCTCATCACATTGAATGATCAGATCTAAGAATTGCGTGATCTTGGCCATTTCCGTAAAGCCTTCTACCTCTTCTATGCTCATGGAATAGGTGGCGTTAAAAGATATCCAGTAAAACACAAAGCCAGCATCAAGATCATCTGTTTCTTGTTCAGCGCGTTCTAGCCAGCTTAAGGCCCGAGTCATACGAGTGGAAAATGATTTATCAAAGCTGTGGTGGACCTGATTATGCCGTTTGCTCAGTGGTTCAAACGCATATGTTGAAAGGGTGGGAGCGTGCATAATCTTGTGCCTTTTGCCTGCCCTTACACACACAAAATCACAAGTCACATAAAATTATCAGGGCGTTCGTTATCAATAACCCGTATCATATTTAATCGGGTTTGTATCTTATAATTGCACTTACAGAGGTGATGCCTTTGATCTATTTGATCCAAACGATGAAAAAGGCTTCTGTCCCAAATTTAAAGAAAGGCTCAGTATGTGAATAGGGTGGTAATCTATTAAGGGCTCTCATGAACGCTTCTACCATTGGTCTTTGCCAAAGATCATAGGCATAAAAGAGATATCGTCCATCTTGTCAGATATAATCAGCCGTTTATGGGCGTGGCATTTTTTAATGTCTCTTATCATAGGGGCTGGGATATGGCTGCGACGGGTCATTGTGACCATCAAATCAAAGACTGGCGCGCCTTCCTCTTGAGAAGAGTGGATCAGCTTTAAAAAGCTGTTTTCGCATAACACAACTCTGATACGCCTATAATTTTGGCCATAAATACCTTTGGCTTTGACCATCGGTGTTAACAGATGGCGCGTTATCTCATCAGGGTTGGTTGTCACATAAATTAGCAAGTCAGCCATAAAATGAGGCGGCGAATCCTCGCAGATTGCCAAACATTTTTGGTGGATATATCGCGCGTCTTTAATGATGTGAAACCCATTCAACAAAGTTGCCATATCGTCAAAGGCAATTAATACAGCGCCGTTATCTGGCACTGATTTTTCAGCGACCATTAAAGCCAAGCATGCGGCTTGTTTAAAGCTATAGGCACTCGTGCGATACAGATCTCTGTGTAAAAAGCAGGATAGCGTTTCAATCACATTTGTCAGATCACGCTCATAGGGTTGGTGTCTAATTTCGGGGTGGCTATAGGAGTGAGAGAAATCTTCACAATCCCATATCATGTCATTTCCATAATGACAGCGGAACCAAAATCGTTTGGTTGGCAAATTGGCAGATGACAACAAAGCAATAGCGGTATCAGTCCAGCTATTTGCCGTGGATATAATCACACAGCCAGCAAGTTTTGCCGTCTCGCAAGCTCTGATAAACCCCCCTATGTCATCCGCTGTGATCATGGTCGAAGGCGTATGATAACGGCAATAAATCCCCCATTGATCACTGCTATCTTCCACAGGAATGATCATATCTATTTCATCTGTTGAGGTGACCTTCGCTTTGTTATTGGGGTTACGCAGGCAAGCATGAGATAAATCAAGGTCGTCTAAAAAAATAAGATCGTGCAAAAGCGCATCCCTTAACAAAAAGTCACGCTCTGGCTGATCTTCCAGCCATGTCAAAAATTGTGAAGTGTTGCGCTTCGTCTCTTCCATCTGTTTGGTCCTCTGATTTGTCCCAAACCAAAGCAACAAACAAATAACTACAGGGACAAGGGGGTGATCCCCAACGCTAGCATGGATTAACCATCTAATTCTATGATGTGGCGGTATCGAATGTGGTGGTATCGCGCGGCATAACAAGGGGGGCCTTTTTCACAGGTAACAAGCTGTCTTTTTTTCTTTTTTATTTGCGATCATCTAAGAATCTGTGTCTTACTTTCAAAAGAAGATTAAGGGAGGACTTTATGAAAAAATTAATCTTAGCTGCGGCATTGTCATTTGGCATTGCATCTGCGAATACCGCATCAGCTGATTGTGGTGATGTATCCATTACGGAAATGGATTGGGCGTCATCTGCCGTTGTGACTTATGTGTCAAAATTCCTGATGGAACAAGGTTATGGTTGTACTGTTCAGCTTGTGCCATCATCAACGACACCTGCTGTGGCGTCATTGGCTGAGACAGGCGAGCCTGATTTGGTAACCGAATTATGGGCCGCTTATACTCCTGCTTATTTTGATTTAAAAGAGCAAGGTAAAGTGGTAGAGCTTGCCAATGTTTTGGTTGATGGCGGCGTTGAAGGCTGGTGGATTCCGCAATATCTTGCGGACAAGCATCCTGAATTAACAACCATTGAAGGCATCAAAGCCAATCCAGATCTTGTGGGTGGTCGTTTCCATGATTGTCCAGATGGTTGGGGCTGTAACTTCACAAACCATTCGAATTTGAAGGCATCTGGCTTGATGGACTCAGGCATTGAACGTTTCCAGCATGGCTCTGGTGAAACATTGGCAACGGCGATTGCTGCGGCTTATCAAAATGAAGAACCATGGTTTGGCTATTATTGGGCGCCAACATCTGTACTTGGGTCATACCCAATGGCACAGGTGGATCTAGGCCCTTATAATGAAGAGGCCCATTCTTGTAATGTAAAAGATGATTGCGCAACACCGCGCATGTCTAGCTATCCAACAGCGATTGTTTTGACTGTGGCAACAACCACTTTTGCAGATCGTGAGCCAGAAATCGCCAAATTGATGAGCAATGTGCAATTTACAAATGCTCAAATGAACGAAGTCTTGGCATGGCAAGATTCAAATGGCGCTTCTTATGAAGAAGCAGCTGTGTATTTCTTGACCAATTACAAAGATGTGTGGGGCAACTGGCTAAATGATGGGGCGCGTGCGAACCTATCGGCTCTGTTGAATTAATAAGACCATCTTTTTAAAAAGATGCTTTGTACTGGCCTGTCTTTTGATGGGCCAGTGCCGTTTTTCTTTATCGTTTAACAAACATCGCGGGGGACGCTATGGCACAATATGACAAGCTATTTGATGGTCTTGGGTTACGTGACTGGTGTGATGCAGAAAAAACAGACGGGCCCATGTCGATGGCGCAACTTTTGGCCAAGGCAAAAGGCAATAATGGGGCTGTTGAATCGCAAGGTCTGCCTTTCCCCTCGTTGGATGAATTGCACCAAGCCTGTGCCAAAATTGGTCAAACACGCGATTTGACCGAAGGCATTGAACAAGGCTTCTTGGCGGTTCGCTCTGAATTGAAATTTTTCCTAGACCCGTTAACACAACCACTTAGCTGGTTATTAGATGGCACCTTATATCTGTTTGGCGCTGCGCCATGGTGGATTATGATCCCGCTGTTAATTGCGGTTTCGTGGTTTGTTAGCCGCTCTGTTTTGGTGACGTCATTTGTGGGCGCCGTGCTGGTTATCTTTGGCTTTATTGATCATTTTGATGTGGCGATGCAAACCTTGGCGATTGTATTTGTTTGCACCTCCTTATCAGTGGCGTTTGGGGTGCCAATTGGCATTGGCATGTCGAAATCAGATACCGCACAACGTATGATCGTGCCAATCTTGGATTTGCTGCAAACCTTGCCAACCTTTGTGTATTTAATTCCGCTGATCTTTTTATTCTCTGTGACAGAATCAAAACTATATGGCATTGCCATTATTTTATATGCCATTGTGCCTGTTATTCGCCTAACCGATTTAGGCATTCGTTTAGTTGATAAAGATGTTATCGAAGCGTCAAATGCCTTTGGCATGAGCCCGATGCAAAAACTAACAAGAGTGGAATTGCCCTTGGCTTTGCCAAATATCATGGCAGGGGTGAACCAAACCATTATGATGAGCCTTGCAATGGTGGTGATTGCCTCATTGGTATCTGCACCAGGGTTAGGTGTGTTGGTGTTGCGCGGTATCCGCAATTTGGAACTTGGCGTTGGGATTGTGGCTGGTGTTGGGATTGTGTTACTGGCTGTGATTTTGGATCGGGTGTCCAAAGCAGCTCTATCACGCGTTGACAAAGCGCGTTCTGTTAAATGAGGCCAGCCATGACAACAAATACATCCACAACAACAAAAGTATCAATTCGCGGGCTTTATAAGATTTTTGGACCTGATGCCGCCGCCATGGTGACAAAGGTCAAAGAAGGGATGAATAAAGCCCAATTATTAGAAGATCATGGTCATGTGCTTGGCCTGCAAGATATCAATATCGATATGAAGGCAGGGGATATTACGGTCATCATGGGGCTGTCTGGTTCAGGCAAATCAACGTTAATCCGTCATTTGAACCGTCTGATTGAACCAACCAATGGTGAAATTCTGGTAGATGGCATTGATGTGATGCAAATTGAAAAAGCACGTCTGCGTGATATTCGGCAAAAGCAAATGTCGATGGTCTTTCAAAAATTTGCGCTATTGCCTCATAAATCGGTACGTGACAATGCGGCTATGCCGCTATCTGTTCAAGGGATCGATGCTGCCACATGTTTGGCCGAAGCAGATAAATGGCTGCACCGTGTCGGGCTTGAAGGATGTGAAGATTTATTCCCTTCACAATTATCAGGTGGCATGCAGCAACGTGTGGGCATCGCCCGCGCATTGACAGCCAACACAGATATCATGCTGATGGATGAAGCCTTTTCTGCGCTTGACCCTTTGATCCGCACAGATATGCAAAATCTGTTGTTGGAATTGCAAAAAGAATTGCACAAAACCATTATCTTTATCACCCATGATCTAGATGAAGCCTTAAAGCTGGCTGATCATCTGGTGATTTTAAAAGATGGCGCGGTTGTCCAACAAGGTGAGCCGCAATCTATTTTATTGGCACCAAGTGACCCCTATATCGAAGATTTTGTCAGTGATATTAACCGCGCGCGGGTGTTGCGTGTGCGGTCTGTGATGACAGCGTTAAAGCGTGTTAAAAAAACAGGGGACATTGACATCAATCAAAGTCTTGAGGAAATTATTGCCCTATCACATGGTGACACCAATTCTGTTTATCGTGTGATGGAAAATGGCAAGGCTGTTGGCCAATTGGCGATGACAGATTTGGTCAAAGCCCTTGTGCCGCGTGCCAGTTCTTCAAAGCAAAAGCGTCATTAAGTTGTTTGTTTTGATAAAGACTGGGCTGTTATGACTCATCACCGTGCTTCACTTTATCTGATTGCTGGGGGATGTATGTGGGGTTTGTATTGGATCCCACTATTATATCTCGAAGATTTGGGTCTTTCTGGGGCGTCAGCTGGCATTGCGCTTTATGCGGCCTGTTTGCTTGTCCTATTGCCAGCGATTTGGCAGCGCCGCGCTGATTTTGGCACCCATTGGCGCGCCTTAATATTTAGCGGCATCTTAACAGGTTGTGCCTTTTCTTTATATACCACCAGCCTCGTTTATACAGATGTCATCAGATCAATCTTGCTGTTCTACCTAACGCCAGTATGGGGCACATTAATCGGTTTGATTTTTTTAAAAGAACGGCTGTCAGTAGCGCGATTATGTGTGTTGTTTTTTGCCTTTCTTGGTCTTTACACCATTCTTGGCAGTGAAACAGGCCTGCCTTTGCCACGCAATAAAGGGGATGTGATGGCCTTGTTATCAGGCCTCTTTTGGTCCATTGGCTCTTTGGGGCTATTGCGTGCACAACAAGTGCCCATCATGACGCAAATCGTCAGCTTTCTCCTAGGCAGTCTTGTCATATCGCTGATATCATTTGTTGTGATTGGTGATTTTGCCTTTTTACCAGCCAGTTATACAGGTGGGTTTTATCTCTTTGGCTTTTTGCTTTGTTTTGCCGCATTTGCCATCCCGATGTTTTGGCTGACATTGGCGCCAGCACGGGTTTTATCACCCGCACGGGTTGGTATCTTATTAATGAGCGAGGTTGTCATCGGGGCGTTATCTGCCATGTTATTTTCTGGCCAACCTTTTGGCATGCCAGAAACATTCGGCACCATCTTTATCTTAATTGCCGCCGCAACAGAGGTCATAGGCACAAGCCAGCCGCCGCAACAGATTACCCAACCACAGCAAGATCAATCCTAGACCTATTGTGATGGATCTTGATCACGTAACGGTTTTGTTGCCTTTTGAATCGCTGTCAAAAGCGCGTCACGCTTGGCTGATAATGCTTCGACAGATTGGCCATCTGCTTCATCCGTGACACCTGCAATAATGGTTTTGATCACATCTTCATCAAGATGGGTTTGCCCCAAATCATCCCACCAGCCATTAAAGGTATCAGAGAAATGATCAAAGAAGCTTTGCAAGCCACCTGCGCCAGCACCTAGATGAAAGAGCATGGTAGGCCCCATTGTCGCCCAACGAAGGCCAGGGCCTGCCCAAACGGCTTTATCAACATCTTCAACAGATGCCACGCCTTCGACAACAAGGCTGATGGCTTCACGCCAAATGGCGGCTTGTAACCTGTTGGCCACATGCCCGTTTTTTTCTTTATTCAGCTTGATCGTCACCTTGCCAATCGATTCATAAAAGGCGCGTGCTTGTTCAATGACGCCCTCTTGGGTTTTCTCATTGCCAAGGACTTCAACAAGCGGGATCAAATGTGGTGGGTTAAAGGGATGGCCTAATACAAAATGAGAGGGGTCCTGCCAGCCCTCTTGCATCTGGCTTAAGGTCAGGCCAGATGCAGAGCTTGCAACAATGGCCCCCTCTTTCAAGACAGGTTCAATTTCTGTGAAAGTGGCACATTTAATGGCTAGGCGTTCTG
Organism: Puniceispirillaceae bacterium (SeqCode); assembly: GCA_049889495.1. GTDB lineage: Bacteria > Pseudomonadota > Alphaproteobacteria > Puniceispirillales > Puniceispirillaceae > UBA685. The sequence goes on from JBMHDH010000020.1 coordinate 7,014, forward strand.
GCACATTTTCTTGGATGAAATCCGCCCCTTCAACAGCCGCAGCCGCGCTGTTATGAAACTGGATGTTATCTGGGTTGCCCTGTTTGGTCAGGCCCAATTGCGTTAAGGTCGGCCAGGCTGTCTCAATATATTTTTTGACCGATGCCTCAGCATCAGGGGCAGGATCAAAGACAGATACCGAACGTCCAGATGCCAGAAAAAGGGCAGCCCAGCTTGCGCCAATCACGCCGCCGCCGAGACAAGAGCAATGTAAGATACCCATCTTAGAATAATCCTGGATTTAAAGGTGAGGCAGCTGTCATGCCGCCATCGACTGTGATGCATTCTCCGCTGACATAGGCGGAATCATCAGATGCCAGCCATGCCACCATTTTGGCAATATCTTCTGGTTTGCCAAAGCGACCAACAGGATGACGGGCAAGGGCATCTGCCATCGCTTTTTCAGGGTCATTTGCCAGCGCAAAACCATCTTCTGCCATTTGTGTCATGATCCAACCAGGGCGAATGGCATTGCATCTGACATGCGGGCCATGATCAACCGCAATCGAACGTGTTAAGCCATGCACAAAGGCTTTTGAGGCATTATATAACGCCATAGATGGGTCAGATACGACCCCAGAAATTGACCCAATATTAATGATATTGCCGCCTGTATCACTCATATCTTTTAACGCTTCACGGCACATATTAAACACACCTTTGCAATTTGTGTTAATGACCAGATCCCAATCATCATCATCACTTTGTGCAACGGTTTTTTCAACTTGTGTACCAGCATTATTTACAAGAACATCAATTCGGCCAAAGCTCTGCCGTGCGGCATCACAAACCAACGCAGCATCAGCCGTCTTTGAAATATCAGCTTGGATCCAGATAATATCATCTGGCAAATTTGCGGGGCGTGTGCCACGGCCATTTGTGATAATCTGATATCCTTGTTGGTGCAGATGGGTGACAATCGCCCTGCCAATGCCGCGGCTGCCGCCTGTGATAATTGCAACCTTAGTCATCATGGGCCACCATCACATGACGAACCGATTGATAGGCATCAAGCGCATAAACAGACATATCGCACCCTGTGCCAGAAGATTTCATCGCTGCCCATGGCATTTCGGGTGTCGCCACCCCATGGGTATTGACCCATGTAAAGCCATAACGCAAACGAGATGACATGCGCATGGCTCTGCCTGTGTTCCGCGTCCATACAGATGATGCCAAGCCATAGCGGCTGGCATTGGCAATCGCCAGCGCGTCTTCTTCATCTTTAAAGCGTTCAATGGTCACCACGGGGCCAAAGATTTCATCACAGGCAGCTTCGGCATCATGTGCCACATTGGCAAGCACAGTTGGCTCATAAAAATAGCCATCTCTATCTGCTTTTTTGCCGCCTGTAATGACATCACAATGGGGCCTTGCACGCTCAACAAAACCAGCAACCATATCACGCTGGCTCTCTGAGATCAGCGGTCCCATCTCTGTGCCATCCTCGCGCTGGGCGCCTAATTGAATTTGCGATACTTCAGATTTGATAGCTGCCACCACCTCATCATAAATGCTGTCTTCGACCATGATACGGCATGGCTGGGCACAATCTTGACCAGCATTAAAGAAAGAGCCGTAACGAACGGTTTCAGCAACAGCCTGAATATTCGCATCAGCAAAGACAATCACAGGGGCTTTGCCGCCCAATTCAAGATGGACATGACGAATTTTTTCAGATGCCGCACGCAAGGCCGCTGCCCCTGTTTTTTGTGACCCTGTCACGGAAATTGCCTCAATTGCGGAGTGATTGATCAGCCTGTCACCGACCTCAACACCAGTGCCAAATAGAATATTGACCACACCTTTTGGCACGATTTCTGCGATCAATTCACCAGCTTTTAAAGTTGATAGCGGGGTCAATTCTGACGGCTTTAACGTGACAGGACAGCCAGCGGCAAGAGGGGCGGCCAATTTCCATGCCGCCATCATAAAAGGGTAATTCCACGGCGCAATGGCAGCCACAGGACCCACAGGATCTTTGCGGATCATGCTGGTATGGCCAGCCACATATTCTCCTGCGCTCACAGCGGCATTGGTGCGGGCCGCGCCAGCAAAAAACCGAAAGGTATCCAAGATCAAAGGCATTTCATCATCATGCGCTGATGGCCATGGTTTGCCAGCATCTAAGCTTTCAAGCTCTGCTAATTCTGTTGCATGTGCCTCTAATTTATCGCAAATCGCATGCAGCAAAGCTGATCTTTCAGAAGGGCTCGATTGGCCATAATCTGCAAAGGCAGCTTCTGAGGCGGCAGCGGCGGCGTCTACTTGTTCGGGGCTTGCGGCATTGATGGTGGCGATAACCGCGCCTGTGGCTGGGTTTACGATGTCAATTGGCGCACCGCGCCCTTCAACCATTTCCCCGTTAATCAGCATCTTTGTTTGCATCTGCGCTCCCCTTTCACATTATCTTGATCTATTTTAAAAGCGAACTTGGCTTGCGCCTTTTAAGCGCAATCTGTCTCTTGCCTCTTCTGGCGTGGCAACTGACAAGCCAAGATTTTCAATAATTTGTCTTATTTTGGTGACTTGCTGTGCGCTTGAAGTGGCTTTTTCACCAGGGCCAATATACAGGCTATCTTCCATGCCAACACGCACATTACCGCCCAACATGGCGCTTTGTGTTGTGAAAGGCATTTGATGGCGACCCGCGGCAAGCACAGACCATTCATAATCCTCACCAAATAATTTATCTGCGATGGTGTGCATATGCATTAAATTATCAAGATCAGCGCCAACACCACCTAAAATCCCAAAGACCATCTGCACAAAAACAGGCCCTTCAATCCAGCCCTGATCAATAATCCATGCAAGATTATAAAGATGGCCTAAATCATAACATTCAAATTCAAAGCGCGTACCATGGGCTTGGCCCAATTCTTTGATCGCATATTCAATATCAGCAAATGTGTTGCGGAAAATAAAATCGCGCGTCATATCCAAAAAGGCTGGTTCCCAGTCAAATTTCCAATCTTGATATTTATCCTTCATAGGAAAGATACCAAAATTCATTGACCCCATATTCATACTTGCCATTTCAGGTGACGCTCTTGTTGCGGCAAGTAACCTTTGTTCACGTGTCATGCCAAGCCCGCCACCTGTAGACACATTAATCACCGCATCTGTGGCTTGTTTAATGCGCGGCAAAAATTCCATGAATAAATCAGGATTGGGATCTGGCTTTCCTGTCTTGGGGTCACGCGCATGCAAATGAATAATCGACGCCCCTGCCTCTGCGGCATCAATTGACGCTGTTGCAATTTCAGATGGTGTAATTGGTAAATGGTCTGACATGGTCGGCGTATGAATACCGCCTGTCGGCGCACATGTGATGATCACAGATTTTTGCTTTGCCATTATGCCCTCACAAATTACAGCTTCATCTGTTGCACTTGCGCAGATAGCCCGCCATCAAGCACCCATAGCTGGCCACTGGCATAACGGGCTTCATCTGACGCCAACCAAGTGACCAAATTTGCGATATCTTCTGGCGTGCCATAGGTCCGCATCGGATGCACATCACGAACGGCTTGTTGCAGATCTTCAATATTTTGACCACCACCACCAGAGCCATCACCATTAAAGAAGCTTTGCAACATAGGCGTATCAATATAGCCAGGGCAAATCGCATTTACGCGGATATTTTCTGGCCCATGATCACATGCCATTGCCTTGGTCAACGCATGCACCGCGCCTTTGGTTGCGCAATAAGCGGCTAATCCTGGGTCAGCGATAAAGCCATCATAAGACCCAAAATTAATGATTGAGGCACTTGGGCCAGATGCGGCGGCGGCACGCAAAATAGGCAAAGCATATTTTGAGGTTAAAAAGGTGCCAGTGCAATTGACCGCAAAGGATCTGTTCCATTCTTCAAGACTGGTATCTTCGATGGTTTTTTCAATTTCAATACCAGCGGCATTGACCAAGATATCCAATTTGCCAGATCGTTTTTGCACCTCAGCCATGGCGGCGATCACTTGAGCTTCTTGTGCCACATCCATTTTGATGAAATGACTGCCATCATCATTATGTGACAAAAGTGAGCCTTGTTCTGTTAAATCGGCGGCATAAACCTCTGCCCCTTCAGCCAAAAATCGTGCCACAATGGCGCGGCCAATTCCGCCGCGTCCCCCTGTGACAAACGCTGTCTTACCTTGTAATTTCATGTGATCAACTCTTTACTATAAAAGGGGTTATTCGGCTGCTTGTTTATAGGCATCAAGCACCAGCCCATGGAAATGATGCACCGCATGTTCACTCAACCCAGATCCTGATGGGTCGCTGACAATGCGGCCTTGGGTAAAGGCTGGTGTTTCCATGCCTTTTTGCACACTTTCACAAAGCGCAATATCTTCGGCCTGCAGCACTTCATCAAGATAACGAATGGCTTCTTTTTCAGCTTCATTCGGTTCTGCTGTTTCAAAATAGAAATCATAGGTCTCAAACGTGCGATCAGGCCCAATGGGAATCACATTCATAATGATAATCGATGACCTGCCAGGGTAACGCATGATGCAAGTATTTGGCCACAACCACCATACAGCGTGAATTTTCACGGACGCTTCAGACACATCATAAGCGGTATTTTCACTATTGCCTGCTTCTGCCATATGGCTTGACCAAATGCCATGTGTTTCCACTTTGTAAGTGTCCATTTCGATCAATGTACAGAAATCTTTATGGGCTGTCGGGCAATGATAACATTCCAAGAAATTATCAACGACATTTTTCCAATTTGACTTGATATCATAGGTCAAACGATGCCCAAAAGTCAGCTGTTCAATATCAGGGGCCCAATGACGGATTTCATCTTCTAGCGTGCCAGATTGGCTCGCAAGTGAGGGCGCTTCGGTGTCAAGATTGACAAAGACAAAGCCACAAAATTCCTCAACCTGCACTTTATCAAGACAGATTTCTGATGTCTCAAAATTCTCAAGATGTTCTGCATGCGGGGCTTTGACCAATTGGCCATCAAGCTTATAGGCCCAGGCATGATAAGGACAGGTGATCACTGATGTACGTCCATCACCCGATAATAGCGCATGGGCGCGGTGTTTGCAGACATTATAAAAAGCACGCAATTTATCATCTTTGCCACGGATAATGGCAATGGGATTTCCCGCGATTTCAATGGTGGTGTAACTGCCCACTTGGCGTAATTTTTCAACATGACAGACCCATTGCCACGTCTTTGCCATGATTTGCTTTAGATCAACATCATGCCAAGCTTGGCTTGTATAAGCATCTGCTTTTAGTGAAAATGTATCATGGGGGTTGCTGCTATAGCCATCTGAGATGGCAGATAATTCAGCTGAGGTCAGTGTTTTATTCATAATCGAAAGACAGCCCTTTTTGTCATCACTTATTAGAAGAATATGATTCGACCGTATCTGACCTTGCATAGCGATTCAATCACTTTTGATGGGGAAATAGCCATCACAAATAAGTGTGATTTTCTTGAATAAAAAGCTTTTAAGCTGAGACAGATTATGCATAGTTTCAAGGTTAGAATTGCAATCTTTATGAAAATGGTGATGTGCATGTCCGAAAACAAAAAGTCAGGAACCAGACAATCAGGCGCGTATCAAAAGCCAGTGAAGTGGCAGAACAGCCAAGTCAAATTATTCCCCTATCAGGTGGGATTTACTTGTCCGCCGCATGATTTTGACGCTGCGCCTTCTGATTTTTTACGAATGGCACCAGAGCAGATCGGGGTGCATGGACGTATGCTTCATGTGCCTGATTACGCGCATAAACTTGACCAACGAAAACAGAATTTTGGTCTTTTAGAAGAATTTGTGGAATGTATGGCCAATAATGGGGCTGATGTGTGTGGGCAAGTGGGATCCAATTGGGTTCATGCCAGCGGTCTTGGCGTCGAAGGCATCCGCCAACATTGCGCAGATTTAACAGATAAATATGAAACACCTTTTCACATGGCTGGCTATGCCATGGTCGAAGCTTTGCGCGATCAAAATGTTGAAAAAGTTGTTTTAAATGCGTGTTACCATCGTGATACATGGTATCAGGGCACCGTTGGCTTTTTAAAAGAAGCTGGGTTTGATGTGGTTTGGGCTGGCAATTTTCATGATCAAGGTTGGTTTGAAACACAACAACAAGTTGATGATTGCATCTGGTGTTTTGATGAAGACTTGCTGTGGAAATCTTTTGATTATGTCGCAGATAAAGCACCACATGTTGATGCCTATTTAATTAATGGCATGTCAAATTACCGTCGTCCCTCTGATGGGTTGGCACGACGCCCTGTTCATCATACTGCCGCGCTTGAAGACAGGCTTGGTAAAATGGTGGTCGGGCATGATACCGCGCTCTATTGGCGGATTTTCAAAACATTACAAATGGCACCTGCCAGTGCGCAGGGCCAGTTATTATCCTCACTTACCTAACTAGTTTTTTTGGGAGTTACCTGAGTTATGCATAAAATTGTTGCGCTATGGGCTGTGCCACGTTCGACATCAACAGCCTTTGAATGGATGATGCGTCAAAGAGGCGATATCACCTGTTTGCATGAACCTTTTGGTGAAGCATGGTACCAAGGCGAAGACCCGCTATGGCCGCGTTTAAGCCCGTCATCTGTGCGTACCCCAGGCCTG
>JBMHDH010000021.1:0-54859 GCA_049889495.1 Puniceispirillaceae bacterium (SeqCode)
TTATGAATTGATTGATGAAGTGAAAGCGGCAATGGGTGGTCTGCTTAGCCCTGATACACAAGAAGAATTTATCGGCTATGCAGAAATTCGTCAGGTCTTTGCGGTATCCAAGGTAGGTAAAATCGCTGGTTGTTATGTTACCGAAGGCGTTATTAAGCGCGGTTGTAAAGTGCGCTTGCTGCGTGACAATGTCGTTATCCATGAAGGTAATCTGAAAACTTTGAAACGCTTCAAAGATGAAGTCAAAGAAGTCAAAGATAGTTTTGAATGTGGTATGGCTTTTGAAAATTATTCAGATATCCAAGAAGGCGATGTCATTGAATGTTTCGAGCTCAAAGAAATCGCAAGAACACTTGATTAATCATCAAATAGTTTAAGTGATGTGAGCCAATAGGAGTTTTGTCTTATGGTGCGGCAAAATAAAGCTGTCTCGTCAAAAGCGCCAAGCCAAAGACAATTGCGTGTTGGCGAAGAGATTAGGCATTTATTATCTCAAGCCTTAATGCGTGGCGATATTTATGTGCCGGAGCTAGAAGGCGTGTCTGTCACAGTCTCAGAGGTGTCTGTTAGCCCTGATATGTCAAATGCACGTGCCTATGTCACACCTCTTGGCGGTGTGGATATGGAAGAAATCGTCGCCATTTTGAATGTGATTGCGCCTGATTTGCAAACATGGATTGCGAAAAAAGTGCATTTGCGTCGTATGCCGCGCTTAAAATTCATGGCTGATAATTCTTTTGATAATGCGCAAAAAATGTCAAAGCTGATTGCGAATCTTCCGCCAGCATCCCCTGACGCAGACGAGGCTGGTGAATGAGCCAGACCCCCTCTGCGCCCTCTGATAATAAAAAAATTCATAATGGCGGGGCTATGAATGGCTGGCTTGTGCTTGATAAGCCTGTCGGCATAAGCTCTGCTGCGGCTGTTGCAATTGTGAAACGGATTTTTGGCGGGGTCAAAGCTGGTCATGGCGGCACGTTAGACCCGCTGGCAAGCGGTATTTTGCCAATCGCCCTAGGTGAGGCGACAAAGACAACCGCCTATGCGATGGGCGCTGAAAAATCTTATGAATTTGTGGCAAAATGGGGTGAGCAAACCTCAACAGATGATGGGGAAGGCGACATTATCGCTACCTCAGATATCAGACCAAATCGTGAGCAAATCACATCTATTTTAGATGAATTTACAGGTGAGATTGATCAAACGCCGCCTGCTTATTCAGCTGTGAAAATTGATGGCAAGCGCGCTTATGCTTTGGCAAGAGGTGCGCAAGATCACAGCGAAATGCCAGAAATGAAGGCACGCACCATCACAATTGATAAGCTTGTTTGTTTGTCATGTGAGGGTGACAAAGCGCGCTTTCATATCACTTGTGGCAAAGGCACCTATATTCGATCATTGGCACGTGATATCGCAATTCAGCTGGGCAGTGTGGGGCATGTCGCAGAGTTACGCCGCCTATCTGTGGGACAATTTTCGTTAAAAAATGCAATTTCGCTGGATTTTTTGAAAGAATTAGGCGATAGTGCCGCCGCATCACCTTATGTGATGCCCGTGATAACAGTGCTGGACGACATCCCGGCTCTGCTCGTCACAACCGAAGAAGCTCAAAAATTGCGCTTTGGCCAGTTTTTGAACCCGCGCTCTGATATCGCGCCAAGCCCGCTTTATAAAGCGGTCTGTGATGAAGAGCTGGTCGCGTTAGTTGAATTACGTGATGAGGGGTTTAAGCCGATTCGGGTTTTTAACCTTTGATCGATAGGAGAAAGCGATGTCGATTACAAAAGAAAAGAAAGCTGAATTGATTGTTGAATTTGGCGCAAACGCCCAAGATTCAGGCTCATCAGCTGTGCAGGTTGCCATTTTGACAGAACGCATCCGCAATCTAACAGAACATATGAAAACACATAAAAAAGATTTTGGCTCACGCCGTGGTCTTTTGACAATGGTTGGTCAGCGCCGTCACTTGCTTGATTACATCAAGCGTGGGGATGAAGCCGCTTATAAAGCCTTGATTGAAAAGCTAGGTCTGCGTCGTTAATAAACGCCCCTTTTTCAGTTTTAAAAATAATAAAAGCCTTCTGTGATTTCAGCAGGCTTTTTGTTTTCTTGCACTTTTCACTGATTGCGTGATACAACCACAAACAAGCGTAAAAGATTAACAAAACAGAGGTGGCGACTACCTATTTGGGGTGGTTGGAAGAAAGACAGAAACAAGTCTGTCATCAGAATAATGCCAATTGATTGACGCATTATTCGAACCCATATCCAAACATCACATTCATGAGATTCAAGGCATCTTTTTAAATCGTCTTTCAGTGATAAAGGCGCATTTTGGGTGTCGTTGGCAGGCCAAGGATTGCAAAAAAGTTACGCATCTTTGCCATTCTGCCATGCCGTATCATTTCATGCCATGTGACCCATCACAAATAACAGTCATTTGATGCCATCTGATATAAAGGACAAACTGAAATATGTTCCAAATTTATCGTAAAGAAATCGATTGGGGCGGGCGCAAGCTGGTTCTAGAAACAGGCAAGGTCGCACGTCAAGCAGATGGTGCGGTTGTCGCCACTATGGGCGAGACATCAGTGTTATGTACCGCTGTTGCTGCGAAATCAGCAAAGCCTGGCCAAGATTTCTTCCCATTGACAGTGAATTACCAAGAAAAGGCATTTGCCGCTGGTAAAATTCCAGGTGGTTTCTTCAAACGTGAAGGTCGTCCATCTGAAAATGAAACATTGGTCAGCCGTTTGATTGACCGCCCAATCCGTCCCTTATTTCCAAAGAATTTCAAATGTGAAACACAGGTGATTTGTACTGTCTTGTCACATGATATGGAAAATAACCCTGATATTGTTGCCTTGGTGGGTGCCTCTGCGGCATTGACCATTTCGGGCGTGCCATTTTTTGGCCCAATCGGTGCAGCGCGCATTGGTTATGTTGACGGGGATTACATTTTGAACCCAACCACAGATCAGATGGCATCATCTGAGATGGATTTGGTGGTTGCGGGCACATCTGAAGGTGTGTTGATGGTTGAATCTGAAGCCAAGGAATTATCAGAAGAGGTGATGCTTGGTGCGGTGACATTTGGTCACGAACAGATGCAGACAGCGATCAATGCGATCATTGAATTGGCAGAAGCTTGTGCCAAAGACCCACGCGATCTGCCAGAAGAGCCAGCAGAAGCGGCAACCATCAAGACGGCCTTGGAAGCTTTGCGTTCTGATGTTGAAGCTGCCTATGCGATCGCTGATAAGACTGAGCGTCAATCAGCCATTGGTGCGGTACGTGAAAAAGCATCTGAGCTAGCTGGCGAAGAGGCTGATGGTGTGCTTGTGTCTGGTGTGATGAAAGGCCTAGAAGCTGATGTGGTACGTTCGTCGATTTTGAAGACAGGCACACGCATTGACGGCCGTGATACTAAGACCGTTCGCGCCATTGTCTCTGAAGTCGGCCTATTGCCGCGTACACATGGCTCTGCGTTATTTACCAGAGGTGAAACACAAGCCTTAGCAGTTGCCACACTTGGCACAGGCCAAGATGAGCAAATCATTGATGCTTTGGATGGTGAATATCGTTCACGCTTTATGTTGCATTATAACTTCCCGCCATTCTCAGTTGGTGAAGCAGGCCGTGTTGGCTCTCCAGGTCGTCGCGAAATTGGTCATGGGAAATTGGCATGGCGTGCGATTAACCCGCTTTTGCCAAGCAAGGATGAATTCCCATACACCATGCGTGTTGTTTCTGAAGTAACAGAATCAAATGGCTCATCTTCTATGGCGACTGTTTGTGGTACATCATTGGCATTGATGGATGCTGGTGTGCCATTGCATCGCCCTGTTGCTGGTATTGCAATGGGTTTGATCAAAGAAGGTGATGATTTCGCTGTGTTGTCTGATATTTTGGGTGATGAAGATCATCTTGGTGATATGGACTTTAAAGTGGCAGGGTCTGAATCAGGCATTACATCTTTGCAGATGGATATCAAAATCACATCGATCACAGCAGAGATCATGCAAATCGCATTGGCACAAGCCAAAGATGGCAGATTGCATATCTTAGGTGAAATGGCAAAGGCCCTGACATCTGGCCGCGAAACTTTGGCTGAATCAGCACCAAAGATCACAACGATCCAAATCCCTGTTGATAAGATCCGTGATATCATCGGCCCTGGTGGTAAAATCATTCGTGAAATTTGCGAAGAATCAGGCGCAAAAATTGATATCGAAGATGATGGTACAGTGAAAATTGCTGCTGTTTCACAATCATCTTCAGATGCGGCCTATAACCGTATCCGTGACATTGTTGCAGAACCTGAATTGGGTGTGATTTACGATGGCAAGGTTGTCAAAACAGTCGATTTCGGTGCCTTTGTGAACTTCCTAGGTCCAAAAGATGGTCTTGTGCATATCTCAGAAATGCAGGAAGGCCGTGTTGAGAAGACCACAGATGTTTGTAAAGAAGGCGATATCGTCAAAGTGAAAGTTATTGGCTTTGATGATCGTGGCAAGGTGAAATTGTCAATGAAGCGTGTTGATCAAGAAACAGGCGCTGACTTGGAAGCCAAAGACGACGCGTAAGCCTCTGTTTATAAGATATACGAAAAAAGCCCCTTCAAACTGAAGGGGCTTTTTTATGATCAAAATTCAAAAAAAGATTACTCAGCCTCTTTTGCAACACCAATATGATGGAAACCACCATCACAATAATGGATCTCGCCTGTCACACCTGATGATAAATCAGATAACAGATACAAAGCAGACCGCCCAACCTCATCAATGTCAGGGTTACGACCCAAGGGCGCATTTTCTTCAGAATGACGGAAAATATGGCGTGCGCCTGTAATGGCGGCACCTGATAAGGTGCGCATTGGGCCAGCCGATAGGCCATTGACCCGAATATTTTGGCCACCTAAATCAACAGCCAAATACCGCACAGATGATTCAAGCGCGGCTTTTGCAACCCCCATCACATTATAATTTGGGGTAATGCGCACACCGCCAAGATAAGATAAGGTCAGCAACGCGCCCCCATTTGGCATCATGGCTTGGGCTTGTTTTGCGACATCTGTGAAAGAATAACAAGAGATCCGCATGGTCTGTTCAAAATTGGCGCGGCTGGTATCCATATAGGCGCCTTTTAATTCTGACTTATCAGAAAAGGCAATGCCATGAACTACAAAATCAACCGTATCCCAGCTTTTACGTAACTCTGCAAAACAATCTTGGATGCCTGTTTCAGTTGACGCATCACATTCATAAAGCTTGTCAGAGCCTGTCTGTTCAGCCAAGGCAGCGACACGGCTGCGCAGGCCCTCCCCTTGATAGCTATAAGCAATCTCAGCCCCAGCGTCGGCTGCTGCTTTTGCAATGCCCCACGCGGCAGACCGCTCATTGGCAACGCCCATCACAAGGCCTCTTTTTCCAGAAAGCAAACCCATCATTATCCCCCTTGCTGCTGCTTAGCTATCGCATTTTGCCAAGGCAAGGCACGCATTTGTCCCACCAAAACCAAAGCTGTTTGATAGGGCCAGCTTGACATCTTGGTCATCAAGGCGGCTTGTTGGGATATGAATGTTGCCAATGGCTTCATCAGGGGTCTCAATATTGGCAGAGCCCGCAATGAAATTGCCTTGCATCATCAAAAGGGTATAGATGGCTTCTTGAACGCCTGTTGCACCCAGTGAATGGCCTGTCAAAGATTTGGTTGATGTGACGACTGGCAAATCTTGCTTGTCGGTAAAGACAGCACGCACAGCTTCCAATTCTTTCATATCACCCACAGGGGTCGATGTGCCATGCGCGTTAATGTAATTCACAGGCATGCCAAGTCCATTGCCATCAAAACCAGCCAATGCCAATTCCATACAACGCACCGCGCCTTCCCCAGATGGCGCAACCATGTCATGACCATCTGAATTGGCACCATAGCCGACAATTTCAGCATAGATTTTGGCGCCTCTGGCCTTTGCATGTTCGTAATCTTCAAGCACAAGCATGCCACCGCCACCAGCGATCACAAACCCATCACGATTGGCGTCATAAGCGCGTGATGCTTTATCTGGCGTGTCATTGAAATTCGATGACATCGCGCCCATCGCATCAAATAGCACGGATAAGGTCCAATGTAATTCTTCGCCGCCACCTGCAAAGACGATATCTTGCATGCCATAACGAATGGCATCTGCGCCTGCTGAAATACAGTGGGCAGAGGTTGAACAGGCTGATGAAATTGAATAATTCACGCCCTTAATTTTGAAGAATGTTGCGATACAGGCTGAGACAGTTGATGACATACAGCGTGGCACCATATAGGGGCCCACACGCTTTGGTCCTTTTTCTCTTGTGACATCAAAAGCTTGCAACATATTGGCTGTTGATGGGCCGCCAGAACCTGCAATTAAGCCTGTTCTTGGGTTTGAGATATCTTTTTCTTCAAGCCCTGAATCAGCGACCGCTTGTTCCATGGCAAGCACAGCATAGGCCGCGCCTTCACCCATAAAACGAAGCTGTTTTCTGTCGACATGATCTGCGACATCCATTTTAACAGCGCCTTTGACTTGAGAGCGAAAGCCCAATTCAGCGTAATCAGGCGCCGCGACAATGCCAGAGGTGCCATTGCGCAAGGATTCGCGCACTTCATCTGCGTTATCGCCAATAGAGGAAACAATGCCAAGGCCTGTGATAACAACACGTCTCATGATCTTTACGCTCCTTCTGCGCCAAATAAGCCAACACGAATATCATTGGCTTCAAAGACAAGTTCACCGTCACACAACACACGGCCATCTGCGATGCCCATCACAAGACGGCGCATAATCACACGCTTCATATCAATCTCAAACGTGACTTTTTTGGCAGTTGGCAAAATCTGGCCCGTGAATTTCACTTCACCAACAGATAAAGCTCTGCCGCGACCAAGGCCACCAGCCCAGCCAAGGTAAAAGCCAACCAATTGCCATAAAGCATCCATGCCAAGACAGCCTGGCATCACGGGATCACCTTCGAAATGGCATGGGAAAAACCACAAATCAGGGTGGATATCAAATTCAGCGATGATATGACCTTTATCAGCAGAGCCACCTGTATCAGCGATTGATGTGATTCTGTCACACATCAGCATGGGCGGCATTGGCAATTGCGGGTTGCCTGGGCCAAACATCTCACCCTTTGCACAAGAAATCAGTTCATCATAGCTGTAAGAGGATTGTGGTGTATGTGTCATAAAATGTGACCCTTATTGCGAGTGATATGGTTATTTATGTCTCAAAATGTAACTATTTAACATATAGCAGAGATCATTGCTGGTTTGTGGCAAAAATCAAAAGATTGGTGAAATTTAAAAGATTGGTGAAATTTATAGGCTTAATTCAATGTCTCATCATCCAAAATGCCCCAAATATCGTCTCTTTTGACATAAGCGCGTAGATTTTCTGTCGCAACACGGCACCATAACGGGCCGCAAATCTGCAATTCAAGCAATACGCCTTTTTCTGCAACAGCCAAGACAGCGCTATCTTCGTCTTCTTTGCGGTGTAATTTTGTTAAACGAGATTGAATCAACGCATATCGTTTTAATGAGACAAGCTGGCTATGAACCCAGCCAGTGGTGCCTTCATGGTCAATGACTTTGCGCCAGACATCAAATTCCGCAATGACTTTCAAAGGCAAATTCCGCTGTTTATAAACCCATGAAAGCGGGTATTCACGCCCAGGGCCTACACGCATATTCACTGTATCTGATTTCAATGTCACAAAACGTGGCACAGGCAAGCCAGACCCTTGGACAACCAATTTAGCTTCTTGGGCAGAGCTTGTTGCAATCAGGCCTGATGATGGCGCCATAATGCCTAACAGAATTGATAATCCACACAATAACAAAGGCATCACTATGAAAATGCGTGCCAACTGCCATGGCAGGTGTGATTGCAACGGGCGTTGTGCGTTATATGTTAAAAGCGGGCGTAACATGCGTCTAAAAAAACTGATTCAAAGGCTAAGAGCAACAAAAAAATAGACTGATCGGCGAATAGAGATTACGCTCCACCATGAATAACAGCCTGTTTTATGTTATCATAAATCAATGCGCGCTTGATAAAAAGGTGTTTTAAAGAAGATGAAACCAACCATTATCCTGACAAGACAATTGCCTGATTCTGTTGAAACAAGAATGCGTGAATTATTTAACGCGAAATTGAATGAGACTGATGAGGCGATGAGCCGAGATGAGCTGAAAGCGGCAGTGAAAGACGCGGTTGTTCTTGTGCCAACTGTGACAGATAGTATTGATGCTGAGATTATCGAAGCCGCTGGCCCACAATTAAAGTTGATTGCGTCTTTTGGGGTTGGTGTTGACCATATTGATTTGCAAGCTGCCAAAGCCAAAGGCATCACCGTAACAAATACCCCTGGCGTGTTGACCGAAGATACAGCAGATGTGGTGATGAGCTTGATTTTGGCTGTGCCACGACGCATTGCCGAAGGTGATGTGCGCGCGCGGTCTGGCCAATGGAAGGGCTGGTCGCCGACGGGCATGCTTGGCAGACGCATTAATGGCAAACGTCTTGGCATTGTTGGCATGGGGAATATTGGCGAAGCAGTGGCACGGCGGGCACGTGGTTTTGGCATGTCCATTCATTATCACAACAGAAAGCCAGTTCATCCCCAGCTTGAGCAAGAATTAGAAGCCACTTATTGGGAGTCTCTTGATCAGATGCTGCCACGTATGGATATCGTATCTGTGAATTGCCCCTCCACGCCACAAACACAAAATTTATTATCGCGTGAACGCTTATCCTTGCTTCAGCCACATGCCTATTTGGTGAACACCTCTCGTGGCGATGTGGTTGATGAAGATGCGCTGATTGATTTGCTTTCAAATAATGGAATCGCTGGTGCAGGGCTTGATGTGTATCGTGATGAGCCAGAAATTCCAGAAAAATTGCGTGTTCTGAAAAATACCGTGTTATTGCCACATATCGGATCAGCCACAATAGAAGGTCGTCAGGATATGGGCCAAAAAGTCATCATTAATATTCAAACTTTCTTGGATGGCCATACCCCACCAGACCGAATCCTAGAAGCCATGCTGTGATGCGTTAGGCCCCGCATGTGGGGCATGAGGGATCATGTTTACCCTTGATCACATCATGCTGATGATGAAGCAGATCATAAAGCAACAAATGATTTAACAAGCTTTTGCCGATTTGCCCTGATGCTGTAACAAGCTTTATTGCTTCGATGACGCCGATGGCCGCAATGCTTGTGGTAATCGGCGCGACCACCCCGACTGTGGCACAATTGGGCACGCTGCCATCTTCTGGTTGATGTGGGAACAAACAGCGATAACAGATCCCTTTTTCATTTGTTTCTTGCGATAAATGCGGCGCAAAGACCGCGCACATGCCTTCAAATCGGATCGCAGATAAAAATATATGCGCTTTTTGATGTTTTACGGCTATGTCATTGGCAAGATACCGGGTGGCAGGATTATCGCTGGCGTCAATGATGATGTCATGGCTGGCAATGATGTCATCTGCTGTCTTTTCTGAAAACCGCATCGGGTGGGCTGTTATGGTGATATCTGCATTAAAATCTTGTGCTTTTTTGGTGGCAATATCTGCCTTGGCACGTCCTGCCTCATCTGGGGTATAGATAAATTGCCTGTTCAGATTTGTGCGCTCTATGACATCATCATCTAGGATGCTGATATGGCCAAAGCCAGCGCAGGCCGCCAACATAATCACAGGCACGCCAAGTCCGCCTGCGCCAATCACACATAATTTTGTGGCCCTAATCGCATCTTGGCCGTCATCCCCAATTTCAGGCAAGATCAGTTGCCGTGCATAGCGGGTGATTTCATCATCACTTAATGACAGTCTATCTGTCATTGACCCTCTCCTGTTGACCCAAAACCACCTGTTCCTCTTTGGGTGTTATCAAGCGCATCTGTTTGGTGCCATAATGCGGTGGTAACAGGCGCAATGATCATTTGGGCAATGCGCATGCCGTGGCTGATAATCACATCATTTTTACCATGATTGATTAAGGCGATTTTAATCTCGCCGCGATAATCTGAATCAATGGTGCCGGGGCTGTTTAAAACAGTAACACCTTGTTTGAAGGCCAACCCCGAACGTGGTCTGATCTGGGCCTCATAATTTTCTGGCAAAGCGATTTGAAGCCCTGTTGGAATGGCGGCATAATCACCAGCCTTGATCATGATATCCTGATCAAGAGCTGCCATCATATCCATGCCAGCGGCGCCTTTTGTTTGATAGGCAGGTAAAGGCAAGCCAGCGGCATGGGCCATTTGGACAATATTCACGGTGATCGGGTTCATTGCGATGGGCGTCATGATGATTTGGCTCTTTCCTTTTCCATGTAATGATCGGCGTTTTGTTCTTGGAAATGCTGGCTGATTTCATGGGCCAATCTTGTGGCAGCTTGTGTTTTTGACTCATTTGGCCAGCTTGTTTCTTCACCTTCTCTGATCAAGGTCAATTGGTTATCTGATGCGCCAAACACATTATCCCCTTGGGCAATGTGATTTGCCAATATCCAGTCGCATCCCTTGGCGTGACGTTTGGCAATGGCGGTTGGGATTACATGATCTGTTTCAGCGGCAAAGCCAATCATTAAAGGGGGCCTGTTGTCAGACTGGCATAATGATTTCAGGATATCTGGATTTTCAGCAAATTCCAGCTGAGGCGGACCAGAATCTGGCTGTTTTTTTAATTTTTGATGGCTTGCCCCTACCACATACCAATCAGCAACAGCCGCGCAACAAATTGCGCAATCTGCTGGCAATGCCGCAAAGCAGGCCTCATACATTTGCCGCGCTGTTTCCACTTGGATGGTGGTGGCATCTTTTGGCGGTGTCAGATCTGTGGGACCTGTGATCAATGTGACTTTTGCGCCTTTTGCCAAACAAGCCTGTGCAATCGCATAGCCTTGCTTGCCAGATGAGGCATTTGAGATATAGCGCACCCCGTCAATCGGCTCTCTGGTAGGACCAGCTGTAATCAGAATATGTTTGTTCGATAATGATGTATCAGATAAGAGCAAATCACCAGAAGATCGCATGCCAGCTTGTTTGTTCGGATATGAATGGCGGTGCGCTTTCAGGCCTGAAATGATATCTGGCACATCGAGCATTCTGCCTTCGCCAACTTCCCCGCAGGCTGTGTCACCTGATACAGGGCCAAGCTGGATGACACCTCTTCTGGCAAGTATTGCGCAATTATCTTGGGTGGCAGGGTTAGCCCACATGACAGGGTTCATCGCTGGCACAATATATAAAGGGGCTTGTGATGCTAGACATAAGGTTGATGCCAAATCATCAGCCAAGCCATGGGTGATTTTGGCAATGAAATTGCCTGTCGCAGGTGCCACAAGCACCAAATCAGCCTCTCTTGCCAGCCTAATATGTCCCATTTCTTGTTCATCTGTCAGTGAAAATAGCTCACAATAGGTTTTTTGACCTGTCAAAGCAGAGAGGGCCAAGGGGGTAATAAATTGCTGGGCAGATTTGGTCATCACCCCGCGCACCACAAAACCCTCATCCATCAGCCGCCGTGCCAATTCTAATGATTTGTAAGCCGCAATACCGCCTGTGATAATCAATAAGATGATTGGCGCTCTGCTTGTGTTATGAGTCGTGAACGGGTCCCTATCCTTTGGGCCCTCATCAACAGGCGTGATGGCACAGCTCGCAAGATCAAGCTGATAACCAAGGGTCAAAAGATGATCGGCTAGCCGCGCTCTTTTATTGGCAGGGATCGTGCCGCGTGCCACATAATTTGACACAGCAGACACCCCAACCTCTAGCAGTTGTGCCAAAGCCGCTCTGCCGCCACATATTGTGATTATTTGTGAAATATCTGATAGTTTTGTCATATTTGTGATAATAAATCACAAAATTAGAGATAGCAATGTGAATTATCGTGGTTAATTAGGGGCTATTCCGATTTAATTTGTGAAATGTGTCACAAAAAGCCACAATCCGCCAATCAGGATCACGCCAGTCGCAAAGGATGTGACACTGAATTTGTTGTTTGTATCAGGCGCTTGCGGGGTGTCTTGCTGGGCTTGCTCTGCTTCGAGGCGCGCCACCAAAGCAGGCAGTAATTGGACCAGTCTTTTGGCCTGTTGGCTTGCGTCTTTTAACAGCTTTTCAGGATGAGATTGCGCCGCGATCCAATCAGCCGCAAAAGGACGCGATAGGGCCCACATATCAGCTTGCGGGTTTAATTGGCGCGCGACGCCTTCTGCCATCATAATGGTCTTTTGCAGCAAGTTAAATTGCGGCTGTACGGCGATTTCAAAACGTGATGAGATTTTTAAAATTTGACCCAAAATTTGACCCATTGATACCTCACCCAGCATTTTGCCCAAAAGTGGGTCAACCACGGCACGGATATTTTGTGCAAAAAGATGACGCGGTACATTTTTGCCAATCATGCCAGCATCGGCATGCAAATCAGCAACCGCGTCATAATTACCATCTAAGATTGCAATCATTAATCGGCCCAAAAACAACCGATCTTGTGGGCCAAGATGTCCCATAATGCCAAAATCAATTGGCACAAGCAGGCCGTCTTGATCCACAAAGACATTGCCAGGATGCATATCAGCGTGGAAATACCCATCTCTGAAAACCTGATTGAAAAAGCTTGCCGCAGCAGCTTCGGTCAATTTTTCCACATCATGACCTGCGGCCTTTAGGCCTGTTACATCATCAAGACGCAAGCCATCAACCCATTGCGTGACAAGCATGGTCGCATGACAAAAGGCCAAATGCATTTTTGGAATGCGAATGCCATCATCCTGTGCCAGATTGGCCGCAAGCTTGCCGCCAGCGGCCGCTTCCATCCGCAAATCAAGTTCAATTTCACAAAGCTGTTCAAATTCCCGCACCGCTTCGACCAAACGCAGACGTGCCATCGCAGGTGACAGGCGCGAGACAAGCTGTGCCATTGCCAAAAAGAAATCGGTGTCTTTGCGCATATGGCGGTGAATATCTGGGCGCAATAATTTTACCGCTACCCATTCACCATTATGTAATTGGGCTTTATGAACCTGGGCGATTGATGCCGCGGCAACAGGGGTATCTTCAAATTCAGCAAAACTGTCCGATAGGGGCGCGCCTGTTGCTGTTTCGATCTGCGTCACTGCTAATCGCCGCGAAAATGGGGGCAGGCGATCTTGTAATTCAGACAGGCTTAACGCCAAGTCAGGGCCAATTAAATCAGCTCTGGTAGAGAGCGCTTGGCCAAATTTGATAAATCCAGGACCAAGGCGTTGCAAGGCATTACATAAAGCAATGCCAGCATCTGTTTCAATCCTGCCAAAGGTCACAGCCTTATCAATGATGGCAAGGCTACGTTGCAACCAAGAGGGAAGCAATTTGATTTGCGCAAGATGATGCAGCACCCCTGCTCTGCCGAGATGCCAGCCAATGACTGGCAAGCGTAAAAAAACACGCACTCTCAGAAAAACAGTTGAGATCATCAGTCCAACTTCCACCCTGAATGGATGGCCGCAATGCCACCAGATAAATTGCGATAGCGCACTTGGGCAAAGCCAGCAGATGCCATCATATCCGCCAATTCATATTGATCTGGAAATTTACGGATCGATTCGACCAAATATTGATAAGAGGCTTTGTCCTTTGCCACAAGCTGTCCCATTTGCGGCAAGACCTTAAAGGACCATTCATCATAAATGCGCCGCAATAAGCCATTTTCCACATGCGAGAATTCAAGACAACAAAACCGTCCGCCAGGTTTTAACACGCGGTGAATTTCTTTTAAGGCCACATCTCGGTTGGTGACATTGCGCAACCCAAAGGCAATAGTGGCACGTTCCACTGATGCATCTTCTAGGGGAAGTGATTCGGCATTGCCTGCGATCCATTCCAACCTATCAGCATAAGGGCGCATCACAGATCTTTTTTGGCCTGCGGCAAGCATATCTTCATTGATATCAACAATTTTGACAGCACCGCCACCGCGTTTCAAAAAGCGCAACGCCACATCACCTGTACCGCCAGCTAGATCAAGCAAGCTTTGTGATGGTTGCGGGCTCAGCCAGTCCATCAACGCATCTTTCCACAATCTGTGAACACCAAGTGACATCAAATCATTCATAATGTCATAGCTGCTAGCAACAGAGCTAAAGACGTCTTTGACACGATCTTGTTTTTCGGCGCGTGGCACATCTGTGAAACCAAAATCAATTACATCATGCGATTGATCGGCTGCGTTTGTCTGCTGAATTGGCGCTGTTTTATTATGGTCCATTATTTTAAAAACCTAAGGTCTTTCTATCTCGTAAATACTGATACTGAACGCTCTTGCTCTCTTTGATTTAGTCTTTTCACATCATAATTGCAATCATAGCCGTTTCATCACGCATCTAATCACCCGCCTATCCGCCCATCTGTATCTTGGCGCGCCCTAAGCGCTGTCATTCTGCCATCTGTCTGGTCATTTGACTTGTTATTTGGCTGGTCTCATACCATCTTTGAAAGCAATGAAAAGGTGGGTGCTCAGCTTGCCATCTTTTTTTAAGTCTTATCATCATGTTTTAAGGGGCGGCCACATGCCTGAATTGCCAGAAGTTGAAACAGTTCGCCAAGCGCTTGTGCCTGTGATGGAAGGGGCGATTTGCACCACGGCCCTTTTTCGGCGTCCTGATCTGCGCTTCCCCTTGCCAGCTGATTTGGCATCCCTTTTGACAGGTGCCACCATTCATTGGGTCAGGCGGCGTGCCAAAATTCTGCTGATTGCGTTTGATCACCATGTGATGCTGTTGCATCTTGGCATGTCAGGCTCGGTGCGAATCAGCGCGCATCAGCCAAACAGCCAACCACATGATCATGTGGAATTACAGCTTGAAAAAAACGGACAAACCGCTTTTGTGACCTATAATGATCCGCGGCGATTCGGTTATATTGACTTGATCGAAGCGCATCAGTGGCAATCGCACCCGTCCGTGGCATCTCTTGGCCCTGAACCTGTTGTGGTTGAAAATAATGCAGTAGGTGGCGGCTTATTAACTTTGGCGCATTTGGATGACATTTTATCTGGCGCAGGCCAACCAATTAAATCCTTTTTGCTTGATCAGCGAAAAATTGCAGGTCTTGGCAATATTTATGTTTGTGAAGCCTTATTTCGCGCTGGCATCTCACCCAGACGCAAAGCTGCCACAGTCAAAGGCAAAAGAGCTGAAAGGTTGTTGCCAGCCATTCAAGCGGTGTTAACAGATGCCATTGCCCAAGGTGGCACCTCATTACGTGATCATCGTCAACCAGATGGCAAGCTTGGCTATTTTGTGCAATCTCTGCAGGTTTATGGCAAAGAGGGGGATGTGTGCGATGCCTGCCAGACGCCAATTCGCGTGATTCGCCAATCAGGGCGTTCCAGTTTCTATTGCCCGACTTGTCAAAGATAGATAGATTAAATGATGAACAGTCAAAATGGGTTTTTGGCAAAGCAAGCCATCACAGAGATGGAGCGAGAGAGATGAAGCGGCAGATGATGATGTTGTGCCTCACAAAATTACAAAAAATGGCCATGATGATGGCGGCATTGGCTGTGATGGTCATCATGGGATCTGCCTCTGCTCAGACAAAAGACGCCCATAAAGCGGGATGGGTTGGTGATTTGCCAGTGCCAGCTGAGGCGTTAATTGACACCAGCACAGCGGTGAATTTTGATTCACCCTCAGGGCGTGTCGTGATGTTTCGCTTTGAATCAGCCCTTGATCAATCTGAAGTCACAGGCTTTTTTGATGATGCTTTGGTGGGGCTTGGCTGGGATGGCGGCATCTGGCAAGGCAAGGGCGGAACCTATCAGCGCGGCCGTGAAGAATTGATGATCTTATTTGACGGCACAGGCGGCGCGGGGCGCTATTCTTATCGCATGTCGGTCAAACCAGCCTCTTAATGCCAGTTTCATTTAAAGAGGCTGCTATGCAATTGGCGTTAAATCTATGATTTGGTGCGCAAAAGACCGCAAAATCGCTTGACTAATCTTACCAACACTCCTATACACCACCATCACTATTGAATTTCGTTTATATGAGGGCCACAATATGGCAAATCATAAGTCTGCAAAAAAGCGTATCTTGCGCAACGCAAAACGTGCTGAAATCAACGGCGCACGTATCGGTCGTATCCGCACTTTTATCAAAAAGGTTGAAGCGGCAATCTCAGCTGGCGACAAAGACGCTGCCAATGCAGCATTAAAAGAAGCACAGCCAGAAATCATGCGCGGCGTTAGCCGTGGTGTGCTGCACAAGAACACAGCATCACGCAAAATGTCACGCTTATCAGCGCGCGTGAAAGCGGTATCTGCTTAAATCAAATCATCTCATAGACGCGATCTAAGAGATTAGAATAAAGGCTGCCTTTGGTGGCCTTTTTTGTTTTTGTCGAAAGGCGTCATAGATTCGCATCATATCCTGCTTGAAAGATGTGTAATTTCAGGGTCAAGAATTGGGCCGAATGACTTGTTTAAGTTAAATCCTTGTCAAGCGAAAAGAATCTGTTTTTTGGACATTTATTTGCATGATTCAGCGCCTCAAGCCCTTGCCAATATCGCCTTCTTCCGCTTAACATCGTAAGCCTTGGCACGGACCATTCGCATCACCATCCAGGTGATATTTAGCGCCTGCCAATTGGTTTTATTTTTGATGTAATACGATTGCGATAAAGGCGATTTTCTTTATGGGACAGGCAATGGCGGGTGATGTGCAAGAGGTATGGATGGCGATTTCACGTCGCTTGAAATCCGATCTTGGTGATGTTGCTTGGCGCAATTGGATTAAGCCATTGCAGGCAGCTGGCATTGAAGAGGGATGTTTAACATTACTGACCTCTAGCAAGCTGACCAGAGAGCGTGTGATCAGCCAATATCTTGATAAAATCCGCATGCTATCTGCGGCCCAATCGCAAGAGATCACAGATATTGATATCATTTTGCGCACCAGCCAATCTGTACAAAAAGTCGCAATGCCACCACGCCGCAGCGATATGCCAATTCATGATCAGCCAAACTATCACGCCAATGGCTATGAGACTGGCGGTTATGATTCGGCAAGCTATGACAATGCGCCAGCAGAGCTAACGGCTGAAGGCAATGACGGCCTTGATTCGCGCTTTACCTTTGATAATTTTGTGGTGGGTAAGCCAAATGAGCTTGCCTATGCCGCCGCACGCCGTGTGGCCGAATCAGATGATGCCGCGCCAGCCTTTAACCCGCTTTTTCTTTATGGCGGTGTCGGGCTTGGTAAAACCCATTTGATGCATGCCATTGCTTGGGAAAGCCGCCAACGTCATCCCCAGCGCAAAGTCATTTATTTGACAGCGGAAAAATTCATGAATCAATTTGTGGCAGCTTTGCGCCGTAAAGACACGATGAGCTTTAAAGACAGATTCCGCTCTGCTGATGTGTTGATGGTTGATGATATTCAATTCATGTCTGGCAAAGAATCAACACAAGAAGAATTTTTCCACACGCTCAATGCGCTTGTCGAAGAAGGGCGCCAAGTGATTCTATCGGCTGATAAATCGCCCTCTGATCTTGATGGCGTCAAAGAAAGATTACGGTCCCGCATGAGTTGGGGCATGGTGGCTGATATTCACCCGTCCGATTATGAATTACGCCTTGGTATTTTACAGTCACGTCGTGAAGGCGTCACAGTGAATGTACCAAATTCAGTATTGGAGTTTTTGGCGCGTAAAATCACCACAAATATCCGTGAATTAGAAGGTGCGTTAAATCGCTTAATTGCGCATGCCACGCTGGTTGGTCGCACCGTAAGCGTTGATATGGCACGCGATGTGTTATCGGATTTGCTTCGTGCCAGCCGTCGGTCAATCTCGATCGAAGATATCCAGCGCCAAGTGTCATCTTATTATAAAATTCGCGCCAATGATATGTTCTCAAATAGGCGTGCGGTTGCTATTGCAAGGCCACGCCAAATTGCGATGTATCTTGCCAAGGATATGACCAGCCTATCTTACCCTGCAATTGGGCGGTCTTTTGGCGGGCGTGATCACACAACAGTGATGCATGCGGTCAAGAAAATTGAGACCATGATCACAGAAGATGCCCATATGTCATCTGACATTGAATTATTGCGGTCTCTTCTGGCTGATGGCGTTTAATCACAAGTGAAAAATGCCTATCTAAGCCCCTATATATAGTAGGCTTTTTTATTTGGCTTACCTGATTTTGTATGCCAAACTATCACCATTAATTCGCCTTGCGCGTTTCAGCACATGAAATGGCCAGTCGACTAGCTATGATTTACATAATCTTCATCAGAAGATGATTGGTTTCAAAGGATAATTTTGCCATGAGATTTACCATTGATCGTATGAGCCTGTTGCGTCCCTTGGGGCATGTCAGCTCTGTCGTAGAGCGTCGCAACACCATTCCCATTTTGAATAATATGGTCCTTCGTACCCAAGGCGGTACCTTGTCCTTAACTGGCACAGATATGGATATGGATATTGTGACAGATGTGACTTGTGCTGTGATGAGCGAAGGTGCCAGCACCGTATCAGCGCATATGCTAAATGATATTGTGCGTAAATTGCCTGAAGGTTCAGAGGTTGATATTGAAATGGTAGATGGCAATGCGCAAATTCGCGCTGGCCGTTCTAGCTTCCGCTTACCCACTTTGCCTGTCGAAGATTTCCCAGCGATTTCAGCAACTGACTTGCCACATCAATTCTCATTAACCGCTGCTGATCTGCGCGATATGATTGATATGACACGCTTTGCCATTTCAACCGAAGAAACACGCTATTATTTAAACGGGATTTATTTCCATAAATCTGCTGATGGTACCTTTTGCGCTGTCGCCACAGATGGGCACCGTTTGGCGTTAAGCCAGATGAGCATGCCACAAGGCGCAGGCGATATGCCATCAATTATCTTGCCGCGCAAGGCTGTGAATGAATTGCGCAAATTGCTAGATGACCAAGAAGGGGATGTGGCTGTCAGCCTGTCTGAAACGCGTGCGGAATTTTCTTTTGGATCTGTGCGGTTAACATCAAAGCTGATTGATGGCTCCTTTCCAGATTACACACGTGTGATCCCGCAAGGTAATGATAAGATTGTCTCGCTTGATAAAGCGGCCTTTGCAGCGGCGGTTGACCGTGTATCCACCATTTCATCTGATAAAACGCGCTCTGTGAAAATGGCGCTTGATTCAGGCATTTTGGTGCTATCTGCTAGCAGCACAGATGCGTCTTCAGCCAATGAAGAATTGGAAATTGCCTATAATGGCGCGGCGATGGAAATCGGCTTTAATGCGCGTTATTTGATGGAAATCACAGCACAGATCCAAGGGGATGTGATGCAGATGTCTTTAGCAGATGCGGGCGCGCCTAGCTTGATTCAAGCGCCTGGTGATGATGCCAATTTGTTCGTTTTGATGCCAATGCGTGTCTAAGCGCGCGCTGGTTGGCATATGCCAGGTGAAAAAGGCTGGTAAGACAAAATGGCATGAGGCAAAGCACAGGTTGTTTTTTCAATAACGCATGATGGATATGACACAACGCCCTGTTGCAAAATCAGCCAAGATGCAGGCATCTGATAAAACACTGCGCTATAATCAGGCCAGAACAGATGTCTATGTCTCTCAGCTGACCTTATCTCATTTCAGGAATTACCCGTCTTTGCGCTTGTCGCTGACAGGGGGTAAAAAAACCAACGAGGCTTCATCGGCAGGGCCTGTGATTTTATTTGGTCCAAATGGCTCTGGCAAAACCAATCTGCTTGAAGCTTTGTCTTTATTGGCCCCAGGCAGAGGGTTACGACGCGCCGCAAGAGATGATTTGCTTTGCCAATCATTTGCCGCGCCACCTAGTCATCTAGCCGCCGCTGATATGTCCTCATCTGCTTCGGTATCTATCTCGCCACCTGTGTGGGCTGTATCAGCAACAATCGTCACCGCAATGGGTCCTGTTCAATTAAGCACAGGTCTTCAGCCTGATAAGCCTGAGGGCGCACGCCATTATTACCTTGATGGCATCAAAGCAACATCTGCGCATCTTGCAGAACAATGCGCCTTGTCATGGTTAACCCCGCAAATGGACGGGTTATTTATTGGCTCTCCTAGCAGCCGACGGCGCTTTATTGACAGGCTTGTGATTGCCTTTGACCCTGCGCATTCAGCGCGTCTGTCTCGTTATGAAAAACTCTATCGTGAACGGCAAAAATTAATTCAAACTGGCGCTGATGATAGCTGGTTTCGCTCGCTGGAAATTCAGCTTGCAGAAAATGGTGTTGCGGTGATGGCGGCCAGAACAGCATTGGTACGGGTGATGAGCGAAGATGCCTATCAAGGGGATCGTGCTTTTGGCTTTCCGCGCATCCATATGGCCATGCGTGGTGGGGGATGTGAATGGCTTGATCATCACCCTGCCTTAGAGGTCGAAGATCGGATTTGCGCAGATGCTGCGGTGCGCCGACAAAACGGCGATTTAACAATGCTTGGCCCACAAGCTCAAGATCTGGTGACAATCCACCTTGATAAGGGCCAGCCAGCACATCTGGCTTCCACGGGCGAGCAAAAAGCCTTATTAATTGCCGCTATTTTGGCGCATGCCAGATTGCAAGACACCAGATTATCACGCCCGCCTTTGTTGTTGCTTGATGATGTGGCAGCGCATTTGGATGAAAGAAAAAGAGGCTGTTTATTTGCCGCAATCAGTGAATTAACAGCGCAAGTTTGGTATAGTGGAACTGATGAAGCGACTTTTGCCCCTTTAAAGGATTTTGGTCAGTTTTTGCATGTGCAAAACGGCCAAATCAGCTAAGATAAAAAAGAGGGTCAAAAGATGGTAATGACCAGCGGGAATGAAAGCAGGAAATCATGACTGATCAGGATAAAAATAACGACGCAATAGACCAGACAAAAGATGTGTCTGATGCGGATTATGGCGCGGATTCGATTAAGGTTTTGCGCGGTCTAGATGCGGTTCGCAAACGTCCTGGCATGTATATTGGTGATACAGATGATGGGTCTGGTTTGCACCATATGGTCTATGAGGTGGTCGATAATGCGATTGATGAAGCATTGGCAGGTCATTGCGATATTGTACAGGTGATTTTGAACGCTGATGGGTCTGTGTCTGTGTCTGATAATGGGCGCGGCATTCCTGTGGAAATTCATGCAGAAGAAGGTGTGTCTGCGGCTGAAGTGATTATGACCCAGCTTCATGCAGGCGGGAAATTTGATAATAATTCTTATAAGGTGTCTGGTGGTCTTCACGGGGTTGGTGTGTCTGTGGTAAACGCGCTATCAAGCTGGCTGACACTCGAAATTTGCCGTGATGGCAAGCGTCATGAAATGACGTTTGAACATGGTGATGCCAAAGACCGTTTAAAAGAGGTTGGCACATCACCAGATTATAGCGGAACCAAAGTGACCTTCATGCCATCTGAAGAAACATTTTCGCAAATTGTCTTTGATTTTACGACATTGGAACATCGGTTGCGTGAATTGTCGTTTTTGAATTCAGGTGTGCGTATTCGCTTAACAGATATGCGTGATGCCGAAGAAAAAGTATCAGAATTTTATTTTGAAGGTGGTCTTTTGGCATTTGCTGATTTCTTAAATCGCTCTCGCAACGCGCTTCATGATTCGATTTATTCTGTTTCAGAAAAAGATGATATTACGGTTGAATTGGCTTTGGGTTGGACAGATTCATTTCATGAAACCTGCCTTTGTTTTACCAATAACATCCCGCAAAGAGATGGTGGTACCCATTTGGCAGGTTTCAGAGGCGCATTGACACGTGTGGTCAATCAATATGCAACAGAAACAGGCCTTGCCAAAAAAGAGAAATTGGCCCTATCAGGCGAAGATTGCCGCGAAGGTATGACAGCGATTGTCTCAGTGAAAGTGCCAGATCCAAAATTCTCGTCACAAACCAAAGATAAATTGGTGTCATCTGAAGTGCGCCCGATCGTTGAAAATGCGGTGTCTGATGCGCTTGGCCAATGGTTTGAAGAACATCCCGCAGAAGCGCGCAAAGTGGTTGCTAAGGCATTTGAAGCGGCAGCGGCGCGCGATGCAGCAAGAAAGGCCAGAGAATTAACACGCCGCAAGGGCGTGTTGGATGTGGCAAGCTTGCCAGGTAAGTTGGCAGATTGTCAGGAAAAAGACCCTTCAAAATCCGAAATTTTCTTGGTTGAGGGTGATTCAGCTGGTGGATCTGCCAAACAAGGCAGAGACAGAGCCAATCAGGCGATCTTGCCATTGCGTGGTAAGATCTTGAATGTCGAACGTGCCAGATTGGACAAGATGTTATCATCTGCTGAAATTGGCACATTGATTACGGCAATTGGCGCTGGGGTTGGCAATGCGGATATGGATGTCGAAAAAATCCGCTATCATAAAATTGTGATTATGACAGATGCGGATGTTGATGGCTCTCATATTCGCACGCTGTTATTGACCTTCTTCTTCCGTCATATGCGGCCTTTGATCGAAGCAGGCTATCTTTATATTGCGCAACCGCCCTTGTTCCGCGCCAAAAGAGGGCAATCAGAGGTCTATTTGAAAGATCAAAAGGCACTTGATAATTATTTGGTCGAAGCTGGTTTAAAAGAGGCGCGCTTGGCCAATGAGGCAGGCCTTCAGCTTGGCGGAAGTGATTTGAAAGAGGTGGTGGAATTATGCATCAGCTTATCTCGGATGGTATCGGCCCTGTCACGGTCTGAACAAGCCAAAGCCATTATTGAACAGGCTGCGATTGCTGGCATGTTGAAACCAGAAATGTTGTCAAATCAAGAGGCGGCTGATTATCTAGCCAAACGCCTTGATGCGCTGGCAGATCCGCTTGAGCGTGGCTGGCAAGGGATGGTCGAAGACGGCATGAATGGCAAACAAATTGCGGTGCGCCGTGTGGTGCGTGGCATTGAAGAACGCCATGTGATTGATGCCAAACTTGTGAATTTGCCAGAGGCCCGCACGCTTGACAGCCATGCGGCTCAATTACAAGAATTATTTGGCAAAATGGCCCAATTTGAAGCCGCAGGCAAAACACAAGCGATTTCTGGCCCAACAAGCTTGTCTGATCATGTGATGACACTAGGTCGTAAAGGGGCACAGGTGGCACGCTATAAAGGTTTGGGAGAAATGAATCCTGAACAATTATGGGAAACCACATTGGACCCAGATGCCAGATCATTCCTGCAGGTAAAGGTCACAGAAGAAGAAGAAGCCGATAATGCTTTTTCAACTTTGATGGGCGAAGCGGTCGAAGAAAGACGCGCTTTCATCCAAAATAATGCGCTGAAGGTCTCACATTTGGATGTCTGATCACGCTAGCTGAAAATTGGAATCATGTGAAAGATGGTGAGATGACAAATGAAATAACAGGACATCTCACCTCTTTGCAAAAAGGCCCGTTTGATCCACAAAATTTGGTGAAAATTCGCTGGTTAGCTTTGGCTGGCCAGCTTGTCGCATGTCTTGTGATCTATTTTGGTTTTGGGTTTTATTTTCCGTTATCAGCTGCGCTTGGTGTGATTTTCACATCTGCTCTGATCAATTTGATGATTGATCAGCGCAACCGCTCTGTCAAACGTGTCCAGCCAATTGAAATTCTATTGGCTTTGTCTTTTGATGTAATACAGCTAGCCGCCCTGATTTATCTAACTGGCGGCTTGTTGAATCCTTTCTTTATTTTGCTTTTGGCCCCGATTGTGGTTTCAGCTGCGATTTTGGAATTACGCGCCACCCTATTTCTTTTGCTAATTGTGATCATTTCAGCGTCATTATTATCTGTGTATCATTTGCCTTTGCCGTGGGCAGATGCGTCTTTTGCTGTGCCACAATTATTTTTATTTGGGATTTTACTGGCGTTAATTGTCTCGGCAATTTTCATCTCATTTTACACATGGTATTTGGCAGATAATGCCAGAGAAATGGCATCATCCTTAGCCAAGGCGCAATTGGCACTTGCTAAAGAAACTGAAGGACTGGCCCTCGGCAGGCTTGCCACAGCGGCGGCACATAAATTGGGCTCCCCTTTGAACACCATTTCCTTAATCAGTCATGATCTTGTGAATGACATACAACAAGATGATCCGCTTTATGAAGATATACAGCTGTTAAACACCGAAATTGAACGATGCCGCATTATTTTATCAGAACTAGATGATGACGCGCATATCTCATCTCAAAGGTTGGCATTTGCATTGCCAGTAAGCGAAGTTGTGCAATCATTGACCGATGGCAAAATTGCAGAAATGACAACAAAGGTTACATTTGAAATCCTATCGTCAGATGAGGCAACAGAACCTTTGATTCAAAGCCGTCCAGAATTGAAATATGCGCTTGAGACGATTTTGGATAATGCAGATGGCTTTGCCAAAGCAAAGATATTGATCAGAATTTACTGGGATAAAGAGCATTTATATATTGCCATTATAGATGATGGGCCTGGCTTTAAACAATCGATTTTAAACCGCAGTGGCCAGCCCTTTAATTCAACGCGAAAAGGACAAAATGGCCATCGCGGCCTTGGGTTATATTTGGCGATGAGCTTGATTGAAAATGCGGGCGGCGAAATGCGGATTGGCAATCATCATAAAGCGGGTATTTCGGCATCAGAAGATGAGTCTCAAACACATGGCAGAGATGAAAATAAAGGTGGGCGCGTTGTCATCCGCCTGCTTCGTGCCTATATAGAAGATAGGGCAACAATGGCAAAAACCTCATGAGCAGCAAACGATTATTGATCCTAGATGATGATGCGCCTTTACGAAAAAGGCTGGCACGGGCCATGGAACAGCGCGGCTTTGATGTTGCCATGGCATCAAGTGTCAAAGAAGGTGTCCTTATTGCTCAAACAAAACCGCTTGATTATGCGGTGCTTGATCTGAAGCTTGAAGATGGCAGTGGTCTTGAAGTGGTAAAATCCTTGCAAGCCAGCAATGCGGCATGCCGTATTGTGATTTTAACAGGCTTTGGCAATATTGCGACAGCGGTTGCCGCCGTCAAAGCAGGGGCACTTGATTATTTGCCAAAACCAGCCAATCCAGATCAAATTATCGCAGCCCTTTTGCAACAAGACGGGGCGATGCCACCGCCGCCTGAGGATCCGATGAGCGCTGATCGCGTGCGTTGGGAACATATCCAACGTGTGTTTGAACAATGTGATCGCAATGTCTCGGAAACAGCAAGACGCTTGAAAATGCATCGTCGTACCTTGCAACGTATCCTTGCCAAACACGCGCCACATAATTAATAATAGCCAATCTTAATTTGACTTTTCTTTGACCTCACTGCAGGTAGATTGTTTATTATGGCAGAAAATTCACAATTTGGCATGAATACCAAGCTGATCACTAGCGGGGTGGCGCGGTCCCATTTCGATGAGACTGCTGAAGCATTATATCTTACCTCTGGATATGTCTATGACAGCGCTGAAGAAGCAGAAGCGGCTTTTGAAGGCGATGTGGAACGGTATGTCTATAGCCGTTATGGCAACCCCACAGTCACAGCCTTGGAAGCGAAAATGGCAATGCTGGAGGGCGCAGAAGCATGTCTTGCCACAAATACAGGCATGTCTGCGATTTTTGCGACCATGGCATGCCAATTACAGGCAGGGGACCGCGTTGTGGCATCACGCGCCCTTTTTGGGGCATGTCACGCGATTTTGACAAAGATCTTGCCAAAATGGGGCATTGAGGTTGCGCTGTTAGATGGCAGAGATATCAGCCAATGGGAACAGGCCTTACAAACACCCTGTAAAATGGTGTTTTTGGAAACGCCGTCAAACCCAACCTTGCATCTGGTTGATCTGAAAGCGGTCAGCGATTTGGCACATAAAGCAGGGGCGCGCGTTGTTGTTGATAATGTTTTTGCGTCTCCGATCCATCAAAAACCATTGGAACTTGGCGCCGATATTGTGTGCTATTCCGCGACCAAACATATTGATGGGCAAGGGCGCGTGATGGGCGGGCTTGTGCTTGGCTCAAATGCCTTTATCAAAGACGAGTTGCTTCCGTTTTACCGCCAAACAGGATCTGTCATCAGCCCCTTTAATGCGTGGGTATTGTTAAAATCAGTGGAAACATTGCCCTTGCGCATTGCTGCGCAATCACAATCAGCGGCTATGATTGCTGATTATCTTGCCAGTCATGAAAAGATCCTATCGGTGTCTTATCCTGGCCATCCCTCACATCCGCAACATAGCCTTGCCAAAGACCAGATGACAGGCTTTGGGGCATTGCTTGCTTTTGATGTGAAAGGTGGCAAAGAGGCGGCCTTTGGGGTGCTGAACCACCTGTCATTGATTGAGATTTCGAATAATCTAGGTGATAGCAAAACACTTGCCTGTCATCCAGCAAGCACAACCCATATGAATATTGGTGCAAAAGAACGTGCCTGCCTTGAGATTTCTGATGGGCATATTCGGTTATCTGTTGGCCTAGAAGATTGTGAAGATCTTATCGCTGATCTAGCGCGCGCTTTAGCCAATCTATGAATTTGAGCATATAACTTATGGAATTTTCGCATATATTGGCGCTTGGTGCGGCATTCAGCTGGACCATCTCTGGCTTGTTCGGGCATGCGCCCGCCCGCCAGCTTGGCTCTTTGCATTTCAACCGCATTCGTATGATCATGGCCAGCCTGTGGTTGGTGCCGATGGTGATGATTTCAGGGTCTGACTTTAGCCTTGCCAGCCATCATATTTTGCCTGTGATTGCCTCATCCTTTGTGGGTGTGGTGCTTGGCGATTATTTTTTATTTTTATCTATGCGCCGCCTTGGGCCACGCATGACAGGAATTTTATTTGCCGCCAATGCACCAATTGCTGCGATTTTAAGTTGGGCGTTGTTATCAGAAGTGATGCATATCACAACCATCTTGGCCATTATTGTTGGCTTTATTGGCATTGCGCTGGCGGTGCTTTATGGCAAAAGACGCGCAACATCGCATATTTGGGAACAAATCACCCCGCCCTTATGGATTGGGGTTATGGCTGGGTTAGTGGCTGCGCTTGGCCAAGCTGGTGGTGTGTTAATTTTGCGTCCTGTTATGGCCGAAGGTGCTAACCCGTGGGTGGCATCTTTGGTGCGTGTGTTATTTGCGGCCATTTGTTTATGGGCGATTTATCCGTTTCAATCTGCGGCTAAACAACCGCAATCCTTTGCCACTATTCTGTCTGATAAATCATTGGTAATGGGCATTATTGGCAATGGGTTTTTTGGCCTTAGCTTTGGTGTGGCTTTGATGTTATGGGCCTTGGAAACAGGCCCTGTCGCAGATGTCAGCCTGTTGGCATCTATCAGCCCTGTTTTGGTATTGCCCTTTATTTGGTGGCAAACAAAATTGGTGCCGCCCATTGGGGCATGGGCGGGGGCATTGCTTGTGGTCGTCAGCTCGTATTTGCTGTTGTTTTAAAAGGCTTGTCATAGATGCATAGGCTTATCAATTTTGCGTTATTGCTGACGATTGCCTTTATTTGGGCATCTGCCTTTGGGGCAATTAAGGTCGCGGTATCAGAAACAGGCCCTGTGACATTGGCAGCCATGCGTGCCAGTATTGCAGCTGTGATTTTGATTTGTTTTTTACGCCTGAAAGGGCCGATCACTTTCACACCATTCTTTCAGAATTTTGGAAAATTTTTCTTAATTGGCGGCGTCGGAACGGCCTTGCCTTTTGTGCTGATTCCTTGGGCTGAAATCTATGTGGATTCAAGCCTAGCTGGCTTATTGATGTCAATCGGGCCCTTGGCAACCACGCTTGGGGCATGGGCGCTTGGTTATGCCGAAGATATTAGCTGGCGACGGCTTTGTGGGGTGATGGTTGGCTTGATGGGGGTGGTCATCTTATTTTCAGATGGTATGGATGGTCTTGGCACAGGATATGTCATGGCACAGCTGGTCTTGGTGATGGCATCTTTATGTTATGTCACTGGTAATTTAACCGTTCGCAAACTGACAACGCTCACGCCGTTATATATGTCGACTATGGCGATGATATTGGGATGTGTGCTGTTATGGCCTGTGGTATGGGTGGTGGAAAGCCCTGATCTTGCTAGCTGGTCGACAAGAACGTGGCAGATGGTGATCTGGCTTGGTGCCGCATCAACAGCTTTTGCGTTCTCCATCAGATATTATTTGATTGTCAGAGCTGGGCCTAGCTTTACGTCCTATGTTGGCTATTTAATTCCTTCTATTGCCTTATTGATTGGCTATTTTGCGCTTGATGAGGCGATGACTTTAGATCGATTATTGGCATTGGGTTTTGTGCTAGTTGGCCTTGTGATTGCGCAAAAATCACCGCAAAAAGCATCTTCTGCCTGACCAGAGAAACTAAAAAACTTCATAACTAGGTCTAGCCAAATTCTTTGTGATTGCTTAGGGTTTGAAGATCAAAATGCTTAAGTGCCAATGAATGAGGGCGAAGATGACAGTAAAATTACAAAATGTGCCGAGCAGTGATGTGCCGAGTTGTGGTATGACGGTAAAGAAACTGATGCACGGCCCGATTATTGGCCTTATTCTAGCTGGCACCTTTCTGACTGGTTGCGCTGATCAGTCCGCTTTGGTGACAAGCCAATCTGCAAGCGATCAGGCCAGCGATCAGGCCAGTCAGACAGTATCTGAAGACAAGGCAACAGAACCGCAATTGGCAAGTTTGTTTTTCACATGGTCTGTGGTCGATACGACCATTATTTCCCCGCCAGTTGAAATCCAAAATCAAGCCATTATGGCGTGTCAAGAACGTGGTTTTGATAGCAGCTATATGATCCATCTGGCGTTGGGTAGGGACAGCGTTACAGCAGAATTTGGATGCCGTGGGGCAGATCAATAAGCCGATCTCGGGCTCATTTTGCTATTGGTTAAAAGGATTATCTTATGGCTGTGAAAGCCGCAATTTTTGATGCTTATGGCACATTGCTTGATGTGACCAGTGCGACACGACACTTGGTGGAATCTGGCACCTATCCAATTTTGGAATCAAAGGGTGATTTGCTAACAGATATTTGGCGCAACAAACAATTACAATATAGCTGGTTACGCAGCCTGATGGGTGACTATGTCCCTTTTTGGCAATGCACCACAGATGCGCTTGATTTCGCTCTTGAACAAACAGGCCTTGATGGTGATCCAGCATTACGTGATGATTTATTATCCTTATATCGGATCATTGCGGCCTATGATGATGCGGCTTTTATCTTAAAGGCCATGTCAGACCTGTCGATTCCATGCGCCATTTTATCAAATGGCAATCATGATATGCTGGCTGAAGCGATTGCCCATGCAGGGATACAGCCCCATCTATCAGCTGTGTTATCAGTCGATGCGGTTGGTATTTTCAAACCCTCACCAGATGTCTACCAGATGGGCTGTGATACCTTTTCAGCCAAGCCAGAAGAGATTTTATTCTTTTCCTCTAATGGCTGGGATATCGCTGGTGCAGGGCAATTTGGGTATCAAACGATTTGGGTAAATCGCGCAAAACAAGTGGCAGAAAAATGCGGCAAACCGCCGATGGCTGAGGTTGGCGATTTGCGCGAGGCTTTTTCGGTGGCTGAGCCGCTTATTTAAGGCAAGTGATCCAACTATCTCAATCATGCCGTAAAAAGATTATGAAATACGGTATGATTATAACGATTTCTATCCTCCTGTGGCTTGGGCTGCCCGTCGGGCAGTCCATGCTTTTTGAGTCTGATTCTTCTGGGTCAAATACTGCCAAGAATTGGCACAATAGCGTCTATGCTTTTGCCCAAGATTCTGCGCTTATTGACCCCTCACCTGATTTTAGCCCCGAACAAGTTGTGGAAATTCAGCTTCTTGGTTTGAAATTGACCAAAGGGGATTCAGGGTCTGTTGAAATGCAACAAGTCTGGCGGTTTGCCCATCCAGATAATAAAAGAATGACAGGCCCATTGCCGCGTTTTGCTAGATTATTTGACCTGCCAGCCTATCGGCCTTTATTGGGGCATGTCTCGCATGAGATTATTCGATTGGCCGAAAGAGATGATTTGGTGCAATTGCAAGTGCAAATCACAGCCCTTGATAACCAAGCCTATCTCTATAGCTGGATTGTTGGCAAAGTTGAAAATGGTCCAGATGAAGGATCATGGATGACCATGTCTGTGTCTGCGCCGCGTGGGGGTGGCCAACAAAGCTAGCTTGATGACGCGCACCGCCTAATCTGTCTTACCGAATCTGTCTTACCTAATTTGGCATTTGTCTTTTTTCATCATTTTGCTTGTCATTTTCTTTTGAGAGGGCTAGGCAGGATCGTTGCGTTTTCTTTTGCGCATGATGGCAATCAATAAAGATGGGGCTGATATGATGGGTAAGTCACTTTCAAATGAATATTATGGTGGCATTCTGATTTTGCTGGCGATGGCAATTTTGGGCCTTTCAGATAATTTATTTTATTATTTAGAACCGCATATGGGGCTTGGTCAATTTCACGCTGGCAGGTCTTTTTTATCTTTTCTATTGCTAGTGCCATTTGGCCTTATCACGGGCGCGGCTCTGATGCCACGGCGTTGGGCACCTGTGATGGGGCGCACAGTGTTACAGACGATTTCGATGTTTTTATATTTTGGCTCATTGCCTTTAATGTCTGTTGCCGAAGCCGCCGCTGGCCTGTTTACGTCACCAATTTTTGTGTTGTTATTCACAGCCTTAATTTACCGCGAAAAAATTGGTGCCAAGCGTATCATTGCGGTGGTAATGGGAACCATTGGGGTGTTTTTGGTGTTGCGCCCTGATCAAGCAGGCTTTCATATCATGCAGGCCATGCCTGTGGCCGCTGGGGCCTTTTATGCCTTGGCATCTATGACAACACGTCGGTGGTGTGCTGATGAGCCGCCGCTTGCGATTGTGGGTGCTTTTTTGGTGGTGATTGGTCTATCTGGTGCGCTGATGACGAGCCTTTTACATATCTCACCTGTGAGCCAAGATCTATATGATGCAGCACCCTTTTTCTTCAGAGGCTGGTATGCCATGAGCCTGCCCGTTTGGGGCTGGACAGCCTTGCAAGCTGCCATGACATTGGTCGCCATTGCCTTTTTAACCAGAGCTTATCAGGTGGCAGAAACAAGCTATTTGGCTGTGTTTGAATATAGCCTTTTGATTTTTGCCGCTGGCTGGACCTATCTGTTATTTGGCGACACATTGGCCACCTCTTCTATTGGGGGATTTGTGCTGATTGCCGCAGCAGGCTATGTGATTTCCCGTGCCTTAGCAGAGCCTCGCGCTGAAGACGCCCAATCATCATAAGATTTATGATGTTTGGTCTTGCGGCCTGTCACACGTTTGCGCCACATGCGAAATGATGAAGGTTTCATATGTTTGCGCATGATGGCAATCACTTGTTTTTCCAACAGGCCTGTTTGATGGTAAATATCATCAAAGCTGACCTCATCACGCCATGCCAATTCAATCACATGATGGGTATCGGGGTGTAAGTCATCTTGCGGTGCCATAGGATCTAACTCTTGGTATCTGGCACACATACGCCAAGGCTTGTTGATACCTCTTCGGCATCACCAGCCGGTGTTTCGCCTCTGATAAAGCCATAGCTTTTATCAAAGGTAAAACGCCCTGAATTAATGTTCATTGAAAAATGATAAAAGCCCGTGGTGCAGCCCAAAAATTCAAAAAAGGTCAGGCGACATTCATAATCAAGCCCATCAATAACAGCCGCGCTTAAGTCATTTTTAATCTCAAGCTGGTGGGTTGCGGCTTGTGCGCCAACAGGTGTCCATTGTCTGTCTATGGCGCGAAACGCTGAGGCAAGGCCTGTTTGGCATTGATAATGGCCATCACCCATTTCTTCTGCATGAACAGGCGGTGTGATTGTCAAAAACAGGGCCATAGCTGGCAAGGCAATGATCGCACGGCCTGCGCGCTTAAAAGATCTGAAGGTATAAGATAAGGCTGTCATATCAGGCGCCTCCTTTGCTGCGCTGGGGATCACGTTATAACCTAGCGTGCCAAATGAAAACGTAAAGCATCGCATCGCGATTATCCCAGTAATGTGGTTTTGATTAATCCAGCTTTGTGTCAAATCAGTACAAAATAGCGTGTAAAATAGATCGTGAACGCAATAAGGGGACCTGCAGAGATGTTGCGCAATATGATACAAAAACTAGATCGCCTTTTGCCGATTCTTTTGCTTGTAACAGGCTTAATTCTTTCAGGCTCATGGGCGGTTCAGGCGGCAAGCATTCCGAAAATGGATGGCGAAACGCTTGATGGGATTGCGCGAAGCTATCCAAAAGATTTTAAAGGTATGCCAACGATTATGCTGATCTTGTTTGATCGAGATCAGCAAGCCCAGCTTGATGGGTGGGTTGCGGCCATGGATGACTTGCCAGATGGTGTTGGTCTTGTTGAAATTGCGTTAATTGGCAAGGTGGGCGGCATTGCCAAATTCTTTATCAAAGGCGGCATGAAAGATGCCATCGAAAATGATGAGGCGCGACTGGCGCGGATGATGCCTTATTTTGGGGACGCTGATAAGGTAATAAAGCGCATGAAAATCACAGACAAATCAGATGTGATGGCCGTGTTATTAAGCCCATCTGGCAAAGTGTTTTGGCAAAGTTCAGGTGATTATAACGGCCAATTTACGAGCCTCGATTTATCTGTTATCGAATAAGATAATTGGTTTCTTTGATCCATGAAACAAGGGTAATCCCATGATTGTTACAGTAACGGGGCTTCGCACCAATAACATCATTGCCACGGCAAGATTCTGGTGGCTTGCGATCCCTGCTTTTCGCCAAGCCCAAAAAGCCAGAGGGAATCTGTTTTGTGAAACACGCAAAATCAATGGCGTCTATCACACGCTGACAGCATGGAAAGATCGCAAACATATGAAACATTATGTGCTATCTGGAGCGCACCGCAAAGCGATGGGGCAATTTCACAAAATTGCCACAGGCACCACCATCAGCTTTGAGGCAGATCTGATGCCAAGCTGGCAAGAGGCTGTCACCAAATGGGAAAAGGACGCGCACGGATATTAGCCAAAATCTGCCTATAGAAGTATATTTTCCTATCTATTAGAATATAAATAGAAAATATTACCTAAATAACACCAATATATCTTTAATAATCAGAAAATATTTCTATCTTCTGCATAAGCGCAGGAGAGAGATATGCCAGTAATAGATAAGAATTTCGGGCACATAGCAGGCAGTCAAGCATCTGATCATCATGAGGTGATCACCGTGATTCATGAAAATGGTGAATGGACCAAGCCCCTTTTTGCGGCCTTGTCGGCAAGAGGGTTGGCCTATCGAGATTGGGATTTATCTAAAGTCAGCTTGGATTTAAGCCAAAACGCACCAGAGGGTCTTTATTATAATCGGATGAGTGCCTCATCGCATAGCAGAGGCAATCGTTATGCGCCTGAAATGACAGCTGGCCTATTGGCATGGCTAGACGGTCAGGGTCGTTCAGTGCGTAATGGCCGCTCTGCGCTTCATCTTGAAATTTCAAAGATGATTCAATATGCCGCCTTAACCAAAGCAGGCTTAGAGGTGCCAAAAACCATTGCCGCTACAACGCCAGATGACATTATCGCCGCCTTTGATCATTTTGATGGCATGCCAGTTATCACAAAACATAACAGAGCTGGCAAAGGTCTTGGTGTGCAATTATTTCGTTCGCGCCAGTCATTGGCAGATTATGTGAATGGCCCTGATTTTGAACCATCTGTTGATGGTATCACTTTGGTACAACGTTATATTGCGGCACCTGATCAAGTGATCAGACGTGTTGAGTTTATCGGCCGAGAGCTTGTTTATGCTGTGAAAGTGGATACGTCGAACGGCTTTGAATTATGCCCAGCTGATGTCTGTTCTCTTGAAGCCAGCACTTGTATGGCAGATGCAGAGCCGCGTTTTGCCTTTGAGATCGAAACTGATTTTGCCACCAGCGCGCTTGGCCAGATGCTTGTGCCAAAAATGCGCCAGGTCATGCAGGCTGAAAATCTGGATGTTGCCGCTTTTGAATTTGTGTTGGATGGCGATGATATGCCTTATGTCTATGATATTAATACCAACACAAATTATAACAGCGATGCCGAAGCAAGAGCTGGTTTGCGTGATGCAGGCCAATCTGCAATGGAACAATTAGCTGATTATCTAGGCAATGAATTGGCATCTTTGCGCAAAGATAAAGCGGCATAACAATATCGTAATCTTGCCACCTAAAAGGATAATGGCACCTA
The DNA here is from genome assembly GCA_049889495.1 of Puniceispirillaceae bacterium (SeqCode). GTDB lineage: Bacteria > Pseudomonadota > Alphaproteobacteria > Puniceispirillales > Puniceispirillaceae > UBA685. The sequence continues at coordinate 34,257 of JBMHDH010000021.1, forward strand.
AGGCCCCTCCTGCCTTGGGTGCTATTTTTTTGTCTTTCTGTGGGTGAGGAAAGTGATTGAATTATGTCTTATCACCTGTCTTAAATGAAATCTGTGATAGTCCAAAAAAAGTGAAAACTCTATGTGCGCCAAACAAACATCATCTCATAAAATACGTCTTGGCGTTGATATTGGCGGCACCTTTACAGATGTGGTCATTGAAACACCATCAGGACGCCACTCTACCAAGGTTTTGACCACTTATGGCGCACCAGAAGATGCTATTTTGCAAGGGATGACACAGGTTTGTGAAAAAGCCAATGTCGCGCCAAGTGATATATCGCAAATCATTCATGGCACAACGCTTGCCACAAATGCGCTGATTGAACGGCGCGGGGCGAAGACAGCCCTGATCACCACCAAAGGGTTTCGTGATGTAATTGAAATGCGCACAGAAAGCCGGTTTGAACAATATGATTTGAATCTGGCTTTGCCAGACCCGCTATTGCCCCGAAACAGACGTTATGTGGTAGATGAAAGATGTGATGCCACAGGCAAAATCTTGCGCCCTTTGCAAATCAAAGAGGTTGAAGCGCTTGCAGATCATCTGGCACAGGCAAATTATGACTCAATTGCTGTTGGGTTACTGCATTCTTATGTGAATGATGAACATGAAAGACTGATTGCGGATATTTTGGCGAAAAAATGTCCTGATGCGATGATATCCTTATCATGTGATGTCTCGCCGCAAATGCGTGAATATGAACGATTTAACACCACTATTGCGAATGCTTATATCAAGCCGCTTATGAAATCCTATCTCAGCCGCTTAAAGGACAGGCTGGCAAATGAGGGTGCGGATTGTCCTGTGTTTTTGATGCATTCAGGTGGCGGGATTATGTCATTAGATTCAGCCGCTGAATTCCCTGTTCGCTTGGTCGAATCGGGGCCAGCAGGCGGCGCCATTTTTGCTGCGGATATCGCTGGTCATCATAAGATTGACAAGGTGTTGAGCTTTGATATGGGGGGTACAACAGCCAAAATTTGTTTGATCCAAAACCAAACGCCAAAAACCGCGCGCGTGTTTGAAGTGGCGCGCACATACCGTTTCAAAAAGGGTTCTGGTATGCCGATATCGATCCCTGTGATTGATATGGTTGAAATTGGCGCAGGGGGCGGCTCTTTGGCGCATGTTGATTCGATGAAACAGATCCGTGTCGGCCCTGAAAGTGCAGGTTCAGAACCAGGGCCTGCTTGCTATGGGCGTGGTGGCCAAAACCCCGCTGTGACAGATGCTGATTTGCTGCTTGGCAAATTGGACCCTGATAATTTTGCGGGCGGTTCTATCCCTTTGCATAGCGCGCAATCAAAGGCAGCATTTAAGGCCCATATTGGGGATAAATTGGCGATGGATGCACGCGATGCAGCGTGGGGTGTGGCAGAAGTTGTTGATGAAACCATGGCCAATGCGGCGCGTGTTCATGCGGTTGAAAATGGCGAAGATCTCAGCGAATATACCATGATCGCTTTTGGTGGTGCAGCGCCGCTTCATGCGGCTCGTTTATGCGAGAAATTGGGCATTTCAAAATGCCTTATTCCAAGCGGTGCTGGTGTGGGGTCTGCGATTGGGTTTTTACGCGCGCCTTTCAGCTTTGAATCAAACCGCTCTGTCTTTATGAAATTGTCGCACTTTGACAGTGAAAAAGTGGCGGCCTTATTTGACGAGATGACACAAGAAGCCACGGCCTTTGTGCGTTCTTGTGATCCGCAAGCTGATATTAAGGCTGATTACAAAGTCTATATGCGCTATTCAGGCCAAGGATGGGAAATCCCTGTGGCCTTAACAAGACAGCAAGCTGAAAAGCCAGATGCCAAAACCTTATTATCCTTATTCGAAGCTGATTATAAAAAATTATTTGCCAGAACCGTTGATGGAATGGAAGTCGAAGTAACAGTCTGGTCCGTAAATGCCTTCACAGATGTCCCAGCCGCCAGCCCTGTGATGCCCTTACATGACACGCATCCGATCAGCAGTGATAAAACCACAGACCTTTTGGACCCTGCCACTGGGCATATGACAAAGGCGCAAATCGTTGCGCGAAGTGCGATGGATATCGGTGGATATGTGGCTGGCCCAGCGATCATTGTCGAAGATGAAACCAGTGTGATTGTGCCGCCTTCTGGTCATATCATAAATCAGCAAGATGGCACCTTAATCATGGGCATTGCGTCTTTGTCTGTCACAGAGCGAAATGAATGAATAGGGGGCGGGCAATATGACAAAACAGATAAGCAAAGTGGCCTATCAGGTGATGTGGAATCGCTTGATTTCTGTTGTCGAAGAACAAGCGCAAGCTTTGATCAGAACGGCCTTTTCAACCTCTGTCAGAGAGGCAGGTGATTTATCGGCTGGTGTTTATAACCAACAAGGTTTGATGCTTGCTCAAGCTGTGACAGGCACACCAGGGCATGTCAATGCCATGGCTGATGCGGTTGGTCATTTCATTCGGCGCATTGGCTATGATGCGATGCGACAAGGTGATGTCTATATCACAAATGACCCTTGGGAAGGCACTGGTCATAAACATGATATCACAATTGTGACCCCGTCTTTTCATGAGGGAAAATTGATTGGGTTTTTTGCCTGCACTGCCCATGTCACCGATATTGGTGGGCGCGGCTTTGGCGCAGATGCCAATGATGTGCATGAAGAAGGTCTGTATATCCCGATTATGAAATTCATCTCTGCTGGTGTGCCTGACCAGACATTGCTTGCCTTGATCCGCGGTAATGTGCGCGAGCCACAACAGCTGGTTGGTGATATTTATGCGCTTGCCACTTGTAATGATATTGGCCATCGCCGCTTGATGACGATGATGGCAGAATTTGGTTTATCAGATCTTGAAGGGGTATCAGATTTTATCCTCAGCCATTCAAGAGATGCCACTCTGGAAAAAATTAATGCCCTTGCCACAGGCACAGCCTCTGGTCATATGCGCATTGATGGCTATGATCGGCCGATTGATTTGCATGTCAGGTTAACAATCGAAAAAGACCGCATCATTTCCGATTGGCAAGGCACATCTGGCATTGATAAAAAAGGGATTAATGTGCCATTGGTCTATACAAAGGCCTATGCGTGTTATGCGTTAAAATGTGCCATTGCACCAGAGATTCCAAATAACGCAGCCTCTCTTGCGCCATTTGAAATTACCGCACCTGAAAACTCCATTGTGAATGCTATCTTTCCAGCCCCTGTGGCTTTGCGTCATGTGATTGGTCATATGGTGCCAGATGCGGTTTATGATGCGCTTGATAAATTGCTGCCTGATATTGTGCCAGCCGAAGGCGCGGGATGTTTATGTAATTTCCAAGTCAGCTTGCGCCCAAGAACAGATGCGCCAGCCCCGCAAGATGCAATGCGATCCGAAGTCTTGACGTTTAATTCAGGTGGCTCTGGCGCGCGTCCGACATTGGATGGGATGAATGCCACAGCTTTTCCCTCTGGAGTGATGACGATGCCTGTTGAAGCCACAGAACAGGTCGGCCCTGTTGTTATTTGGCGCAAAGAATTACGCCCCAATAGCGGCGGTGCGGGTAAATATCGTGGTGGGCTTGGTCAATATATGGATGTGGGACCGCGTGAGGGTCATGAATGCGATATTTCAGCGATGTTTGACAGGGTTGATCATCCTGCACGTGGCCGCAGGGGTGGGCAAGCTGGCCTGCCGACTGAGCTGGTGCGCAGTGACGGCGTTAAGATGAAAGGCAAGGGAAAGCAATTCCTGCCTCATGGTACGGTGGCACAAATGTGTTTTCCTGGCGGGGCAGGCTATGGTGATCCTAGCGAGAGAGATCTGGACGATATTCGCCGCGATTTGGCACTAGGCTATATTACCGCAGATCATGCCAAACAAAATTATGATATAACAGAAGAAGAGATCAAACAGGTGCTAGATGCGGCACAAAAAGGGGAGGTTTGATTATGGCAAGTGGGGCTATGGAAAACACACCAACAAAATCATCTTATGATGTGATCATTGTGGGCGGGGCCATAATGGGGTCATCCACAGCTTGGTTTTTAACAGATAATGATGATTTTAACGGGTCTGTCTTGGTGATTGAAAAAGACCCCAATTATGAATTTTGTTCAACCGCCCATACCAATTCTTGCATGCGCCAACAATTTAGCACGGAATTAAATGTGCGCATTTCGCAATTTGCTGCTGAATTTGTGAATCATTTGCCTGAAAAAATGGGCCATGATGAACGCGTGCCAAATCTGTCTGTGCATTCTTTTGGTTATATGTATCTGGCAGATAATGATGCTTTTGCAAATGTGTTGCGCGAAAATCAAAAAGTGCAATTGGCATGTGGGGCAAAAACCCAATTAATGCGCCCTGAAGAGATTAAAGAAGCTTATCCTTTTTATCATCTAGATGACATTGTGCTTGGGTCTATTAATCGTGAAAATGAAGGCTATTGGGATGGCGCAACAGTGTTTGATTGGTGGCGTCGCCAAGCACGCGAACGTGGGGTCGAATATATCCATAATGAGGTGGTTGCCATGACCAAATCAGATGATGGCCGCCGCGTTGTCTCAGTGACTTTGCAATCAGGTGAGGTTGTCTCTTGTGGTCAGGTTGTAAATGCCTCTGGGCCACGTGCCGCACGCACCGCTGGCATGGCTGGCATCTCGGTGCCTGTTGAGCCACGCAAACGCTATTCATGGGTGATTAAGGCTGAAACACCGCTTGACCGTGATTTGCCCTTAACCATTGACCCGTCAGGTGTACATGTGCGCGAAAATGGCGGCGGCACTTATCAAGTTGGTGGTCATGCCGCAATTGATCCCGCGGTGGCCTATGATGATTTTGAAATGGATCATAGCCTATGGCAGGATAAGATTTGGCCAGCCTTGGCAACGCGCATTCCCCAATTTGAAGCTGTGAAAGTGACCAATGAATGGGCGGGGCATTATGCCATGAATGTGATGGATCATAACGCGATTATGGGCCCCCATCACGAGGTGGAAAATTTCATCTTTTTAAATGGGTTTTCAGGGCATGGTCTGCAACAATCTCCCGCCATGGGACGCGGCACAGCAGAATGGCTGACTTATGGGGCCTATCAAGCGCTTGATTTAACACCGTTCCATTATGACAGGATTGTTGAAAACAGACCAATCATCGAAAAAGCTGTGATTTGATTTTGCGATTTTGAAAACCGCATTAATGGCACGCTTTGCCAAGCGCCTTAAGCCGCCAATAATTATAGGGCAAAGGCGTGATAAAGCCTGCCATTAACATGAAGGGAATCACCCACCAGGTTAGCATCGCACCACCTGTTAACATCACATCTGTGATATTCATCGCTGATTCCATCGCAATCATTGAAATCAGTGACATGCCTATCGCTGTTTTAAATGCCAATTTCAATGACATTTGCTTTGCCAAGATGATGGTTTCTAGCAAGATGGATGTCAGTAATCCATTGAAAATGGCAAGTGACATAATCGCCAAGGTTGGCCATGGGATGGCATAATATTGGAAATAGGCAATGGTTGAAAAATCACCAATAGAACAGCCAAGCAAACACCAGCTTGTGTTATAGCTCGCGCGTCGCCATGTTGGGCGGCATGTCCAATTAATGGATAGATGGGTTGCAATGCTTGTCATGTTTTGCATCATATGCCATATCAGTTTCAGCTTGCAAGACAGCTTTATTATGGTCACAGAAAAGCAGGGTAATCAGCTATGACGTCACAACCAAGATCTTATCATGACGTTAAGCAAAGATTGTTTGCCTTATGTGATGGCGAGACTGATAAGATCGCAATAATGGCGACAATCTCAAGCGAATTATTTCATGAATTTGATGGCTTTGATTGGGTTGGTTTCTATCGTGTCACGGCGCCTGATTTGTTAAAAATTGGGCCTTATCAAGGTGGACATGGTTGTTTGACGATCCCCTTTTCCAGAGGGGTATGTGGTGCAGCTGCCAGAACCAAACAAACACAATTGGTAAAAAATGTGCATGATTTCGAAGGGCATATTGCGTGTTCTTCATCAACGCTATCAGAGCTTGTTATCCCTGTATTTGACCAGGCAGGTGATCTAATCGGGGTTTTGGATATTGATTCTGATCAGCCTGACTTTTTCACCCCCGAAGATGCAAGAGATTTAGAAGAAATACTGGCAGATCTATTTGCCAGATAACCGGCCAGATAATCGCTCTTTGACGTGGCAGATCACAGTGGCGCAAAAGACCTATCAGATAGGCTAGGAATAAGACATGTTACGTAATTTGATATTTGCCATTATTACCTTGGTGATCACATTTCTGATTTATATTTATCCTTTTGCATTGGCATCTCATTTGTTGTTTGCCACAGCGATTTTATCGCCTGTTACAATGGTGATGACTGTCACGCTTAGCATCATTCTATTTGTATATTTGCGCACCCATATGACCTCAGCGGTAATTGGCGGTATCACTCATTATGGCATGGGCATTGGCTTTATTGGATTTTGTGTGTTTAATCTGGGGTTTTTAGCATCTAAATTCGTGCCTGATCAGGCTTTTGCCATCGGCCTTATAGGCGTTGGCATATTTGCAATTTTGTCAGTGATGAGCCTGATTGCGGGGCGAAAAATTCAGCTAAAGCACATTGAATTTTCATCACCAAAATTATCAGAAAGCACAAATCTTATTTTCATTTCGGATGTGCATTTGGGATCAAATCCTGCCTCACATTTGCAACGCATTTGTGATCAGATCGCGTCGCTTGATTATGATGGGTTGCTGATTGGTGGTGATCTATTTGATTCAAGTGCTTTTAACCATGCCGATTTGGCGCCTTTGAAACAGATTGGAAAGCCGATCTATTTTGTCACAGGCAATCATGAATATTATGTCAAAGATCATGGCAATAAGCTGGCCCAATTAGAAGGTTACGGCATCACAACATTACATGATCAGGCGCTTTCTTGGCGCGGCATTACCCTTATTGGTATTGCGGATAATCAGCCAGCTAGCCGCCAAGCTGAAAAGGCAGGAGACCTGCTATCTGATAGCGCGTATAATCTGGTGATGGTTCATCAGCCTGGCATTTGGGGGCAGGTTCCTGAAACCGCAGATTTGATGTTGTCAGGCCATACACATAATGGCCAGATTTTCCCGTTTAATCTGTTGGTCAGGTTGCAATTTAAAGCGGTTTATGGCCGTTATCAGCGCGGGAATACGCACGCCTATGTGTCATCTGGCGCGGGCACTTGGGGGCCAAGAATGCGACTTGGCACACAAAATGAAATCATCCATATCGCATTGCGGCCAAACTGATAATCTCTTTTCTGTCTGTCCTATTCTATAGCGTTCAAATCCTATGAAAACAGCAAGCTAACTTGTCTTCTGTTTTTTTTGGTGCAAATTATTAAGAGGGGTAGGGTAGCAATTGCAATTTGTGTAAGTGCTTTTTGAGACGTAAATCACGCAAACAGGCAAGATTGAGAAAGGCGCGGCATAAATGGCGGTGGTTGAATTATCATTTCATGGATGGTTGTTATTTGGTTTGATCGCGATAACGCTGGTCTTTTATGCCAATGATAAAATTCCTATGGAATTAACGGCTATTGGCACCCTTGTAGCGTTGTTACTCTTATTTCATTTCGTGCCGCTATATGGTGAAGATGGCTATGATGCGGTGAAAGGGGGCGCGCAACATGTTCCGATCATAAGTGCGGCCGATTTATTATCAGGCTTTGCCAACCCAGCCTTAATCACTGTTTTGAGTCTTTTGATTATTGGGCAGGGGTTAACAAAATCTGGCATTTTGGGCTTGGCCTCTCGGTATGTGGTGCGCTTCAGTCAGGGCCGATTATGGCTCGCCATGTTGATATCTTTTGTCAGCGTTCTTAGCATCAGCGCCTTTTTGAATAATATTCCAGTGGTCATTATCTTTATCCCGATCATGCAGGCCATTGCCCAAAGATATCATGTGTCATCGTCAAAATTGCTGATGCCATTAAGCTTTGTGGCAGTCGTAGGTGGGATGACCACCCTTGTGGGCTCTGGTACCAATTTGCTTGTCTCGCAGGCCTTAATAGATAATGGTTATGACAAGCTTGGTTTTTTTGAATTTACCCTGCCAGGCTTGGTCTTGGCATTAACTGGCTTGCTTTATGTGATGGTTGTTGCGCCAAAATTACTGCCAAGCCGCAAAAATTTAAGCCATCGTTTGCGTGAACGTTCAGACAGTTATTTTTTGGCTGAATTAGATGTCATTGCAGGCTCGCCTTTGATTGGCCAAAATTTGCGTGTTGCGATGTTTGATGATGTGTCTGGCAAGGTTGGCGGCGGCCCTGATGTGCGGATGCTGCATCGGTTTGGCAAAACCATATTACCGCCTTTTACAGGTATTAAACTGCGTGATGGTGATGTGATTTCCTTGTCATCGACACGCGCTGGGCTGACCAATTTGATGGCGGCTGATCCTGGTTTGCAATTGGCAAGTGGCTTTGACCCTCATACCCATACAGATAAAAAATCAAACCAAATGATTGTGGAAATGATGGTTACCCCGTCATCTTCTTTGATTGGCCAAACCATAAAACAAAGCAGCTTTGAAGAGCGCCATGGTTGTGAGGTGCTAGGGTTTCAGCACAAATCAAAAATGATCAGAAGCCGCATAGATCGCGTGAAATTATCCGCTGGTGATATGATGCTTGTGCGATGTGATAGCGAAACATTAAAAAGCTTGCGTGATGATTTGGATATTGTGTTGGTGGAATTTTCCATTGAAGAATTGCCGAATTGGCAAGTGGCGAATCGCGCAATTTTCATCTTTTTGGCAGTGGTGTTATCTGCGGCCTTTCATTTGGTGCCGATCTTAATCTCTGCCATTACAGGCGCGTTGGGGATGGTTGCGCTTGGCGTGCTGAGTTTACGACAGGCCGCACAGGCGCTTGATATAAAGGTTATCACTACCATTGCGGCTGCCTTGGCACTTGGGTTGGCGATGCAAGCGACAGGGGGGGCAAATTATTTGGCGCATATGATTTTATCAATCACAGGCGATGCCAGCCCGACTGTTGTTTTATCTGCCTTTTTCTTGCTGGTGGCTTTGATGTCCAATGTCATCAGCACCAAAACATGTGCGGTGTTATTTGCGCCAATTGGCTTGCAGATGGGGGCGGTGATTGGTATTGACCCGCGCATCTTTGCGATTACCATTATCTTTGCGGCAAATTGCGCTTTTGCGACGCCTTTTGCTTATCAAACAAGTTTGCTTGTGATGGGACCTGGCAGTTATAAATTCAAAGATTTTCTGAAAGTTGGTGGGCCTTTGGTTTTGCTGATTTGGATTATCTATACCGCCTTTGTGCCTTGGTATTATGGATTGGGGCATTACGGGTAGGGGTCGTTTGGCCAATAAGCCTTACCTATGATGGCCGCGCCGTTGATTGCCTGATTTTTAATTCAAATGGCACCTTTAACTTTTGCGCCTGATTCTCCTGAATTTGGCTTATTTCATTATAGGTTATGGCATTACGATCTAGGTCATTTTGCGTCAACATGGCATTGATCTTATCGGCTGTCATTTTGCCAATCAGGCGCGCTGGGATGCGAATGGTGCTAAGCGCTGGTGTCATTTCCGCTGCCCCTTGGAAATCGCCAATGCCCATGATTGATAAATCATTTGGCACATGAAGACCCTTTGCTTGTGCTGCCCAAATTGCGGCAAAAGCAATGATGTCATTGCCACACATGATGGCTGTTGGCTTTTCATCATCCCGCAACAGATAATCAGTGATGGTGCGGGCATTATTTAAATCATAAGAGCTGTGACAAAACCAGCTTTGCCTTACCGAGATATCATGATCACTCAGCGCTTGTCTTATGCCGCTTTCTCTCGCCTCTGCGCGGTCATTGCCTTGCTTATTGCCAAAAATACATGCGATTTTCTGATGGCCTAATTCGATTAAATGCTTAGCAGCGGTATAGCCAATTTCAAAATTATCAACGCCAATGGTGTTGATGCCATGATTGTGGTCTTCCCCCGCGATATGATTCCACACATTCAAAGTGGGGATTTGCCGATTTTTCAGCAAATTCATTATCTCTTCATCATGGGCACAACCCACCAAAATCACACCATCAACCCCATGTTCGGTAAAGGTCTTAATAGCCTCGATTTCATCCTTTTTGCGATAGCCATTTGTGGCAATTAACATGGTTCTATCATGATTTCGAAGCTGGTTATTCAGGCTTTCAATTAATTCAGCAAAAATCGAATTTTCGATTGTTGGCACCACCATGCCAATGATCCCAGTGCGATTGCTTCTGGTCGCTGCTGCGGCTCTATTTCGTACATAATGCAACTCGGTGATGGCTTGTTCAATACGCGCAGCCGTGGCCCTGCTGACTTTGGTCGCATTGGTTAAATAGCGCGAAACCGTCGCAGCAGATGTGCCTGCTTTTTTGGCAACATCCGTGATGGTTGAACTTTTTTCCATGAGAAAATGAAATCGTTACAGTTGTAATTACCGTTATAGATATCAAAAAAATAGATGATAAACAATACTATAACGATAGCATAAGACGAAAACAAAAATAGTTATGAAAACGTTTGCATAAAAATATATTTTCATCCATGATTAAAAAACTGACGTGAGTGTTCAGGATATGACTAAGGTAAAAGGGGGTTTGTTTTTTCCGAATGCGTAAATCACGCCAGCAAAAATAAAGTGATAAAACTGAGGAGGAAAAAATGAAAATAAAGCATTTAGGCATTGGATGTGCCCTTGCTGCTCTCACCATTGTGTCTGCAACGGCTCAGGCGGAGATTGCAAAACCTGCTGGCTTTGCCAATCGTCCTTTGACCATGATCGTGCCCTATGGCGCGGGCGGCGGCTCTGATCAGCTGGCGCGTGCGATGGCAAATGCCATGGATAAAGTCGCAGGGATCAAGTTCCAAGTTGTAAATAAACCAGGTGGTGGTGGCACTGCGGCGATTCCTGATTTTATGCTAGCACCTGCGGATGGCTATACGGTGATGGAGCATATTGATAATGCGGTATCTGCCTATGCCAAAGGTGATATTCGGGAAAATCCTGCTATAGATTGGACGCCGATCTGCACCACTCAAATCACCTTCAGCCAAATTTATGTGCGTCCTGATGATAATCGTTTCAGCAATTGGGACGATGTTGTCAGCTATGCCAAAGCCAACCCTGGTAAATTGACTATGGCCAATCTTGGCAAGGTCGGATCAATGGAATTGGTTGTCATGCATCAATTGCAAGATGCGCTTGGCATTAAGGTCAAACAAATTGCATTTGATAAGCCTGCGGAACGCTATGGTGCGTTAATTGGTGGGCAAGTGGATGTGTTGTTCGAACAGCCTGGTGATGTGCGCTCATTCCTTGATTCAGGCACGATGAAACCTGTTCTGACATTCCTTGATTCGCGCCCTTCTGTTTTTGCAGATGTGCCAACACATAAAGAAGCTGGTGCTGATTTTGACGCTTTGACACGTTTCCGTGGCTTTTATGTCAAAGCAGGTGTGCCAGCAGATCGGCTAAAATTCCTGCAAGCAGCTTGTGAAGCTGGCTTTAAAGAAGACGGCTATGCGGCCTTTAACGAGAAAAAATACATGCATCTGATCGACAGCTATCGTGACACGCAAGGCTCGATTGATCTGATTAATGGTGCGGTGGATACCTATCGCGCGATGTATAAACAGCTCGGAATCGGGAATTAACAAACAAAACCAAATGGTATCTGTTCTTTGACTTCAAAAAGGACAGATACCCCCCAATTTTTCTTTTCTTTAAACAAGTGGCATCTGCAAATATGCCCCAGATTTTGTTGAATTATCATGATGATGAAAACCAAATATCCTTATGTAATCGAATGGCTATTTTGGGTCATTTTGGTTGTGCTTTTATGGGCACAGACAAGTGCCTTTAACGAGCCAATCGCCGAATATCATTTTGGCGCTACAGGCTGGCCACGGATGGTTTTGGCAGGCATCTTTATCGGTGCCACAGGCCAGATGTTGCTTGGTGTTTTCGTGAATAAGGATGGTCAAGATGACCAGCTTGATCACGACACAAAGCCAGAAAAAATTGTCAAAAGATGGCAACAATTGGCCATTTTTGGCATGCCATTTTTATATTTATGGTTGATGCATCGGATTGGCTTTTTTGTGGCCACCCCCTTATTTATTTTTGCCTATCTTTGGGTGCTTGAGGTCCGCAATATTAAACATTTGCTTGGCGTCACAATTGGCGTGACGGCCTTTATCTTTTTTATCTTTGTCAGATTATTCTATGTGGCGATGCCTGTGGGATCATGGCTGACATTTTATGAAATCAATAACCAAATCATCATTTTGGTTCGCTATGGGCTATAGGAGCAACAGATGATTGACTTTTTAAATGGCACTTTGGTTTTATTTGGCGATGTCCAGACAGCCAGCATCTTTTTTCTAGCCTTATTTGGCGGGATGTTATTTGGCGCGATCCCAGGTGTGAATATGTTAACATTGGGCGCGGTCATGCTGCCTTTCACAATTTCCATGCAACCGCATCATGCCATTATGTTATTTGCCGTGATTTATTGTGCTGGTGTTTTTGGCGGTGCGATCACAGCTATTTTATTCAACATCCCTGGCGCACCTGAAAATGCGCCAACGTGCTTTGATGGCTATCCGATGACGGAAAAAGGTCAAGCTGGCAAAGCGATTGGCGCGGCTGTCTCTTTTTCTGCGCTTGGTGGGGCGGTATCTGCGGTTTTGATGATGGCAGCAACGCCGCTGATTGCAAAATGGGCTGTCACCGCATTTGGGCCGCCAGAGATCTTTGCGTTGATTTGCTTCGGTTTGGCCGTGTCTGCCTCTGTTGGGGCAAAAACCTTATGGAAAGGTTGGATGTCCATCTTTATTGGTCTTGCCATTGCCACCATTGGCACCGACCCTGTGGGCGGCATTGCCAGATATAATGAATGGGCCTTATTTGGGTTTGAGACCTCAAGCTATTATCTTTCAGCTGGCATTCATTTTATTCCTGTGATTCTTGGCTTTTTTGCAGTCTCAGAGGTGTTAACTCAGGCACAAAATATCGCGGTCGGTACCAGAGCAAGACCAAAGGCCAATATTGAACTGCCTTCAATTGCCGAATTTTGGGCAGTGCGTTTTACCGCCTTGCGGTCTATGGCTTTGGGCTTTTTTGCAGGGGTATTGCCTGGCATTGGCGCGACTTTGGCTGCTTTTTTGGGGTATTCACAAGCCGTGCGGTGGTCAAAGACTCCTGAAAAATATGGCACAGGCGAATTGGATGGGGTTGTTGCCTCTGAAACAGCCAATAATTCTGCAACAGGGGCGGCGATGATCCCGCTCTTGGCACTTGGCCTGCCAGGCGGGGCATTAACAGCCATGATGCTTGGCATTTTTCAGATCCATGGCATGGAACCTGGTCCGTTGATTTTTATCAATAGCGCTGATTTGGTATGGGTAACATTTGCCGCGATGTTCTGGGCCAATGTGGCCATCCTAGGTTTGGGGTGGGTGCAAACAAAAACAGTGGTTCATATTTTGCGCATCCCGTTCCGTTGGCTTGCCCCTGGTATTTTATTATTGGCTATCATTGGGGCGTTTGCGTTACGCAACTTGCTGATTGATGTGTGGGTGATGTTATTGGCAGGTGTTGTAGGCTATTTCTTGCGTAAAACAGGCTATTCAGCAGCAGGCATTGTGCTAGGTCTTATTTTGGGAAAATTAGGGGAATCAGCCTTTGCGAAGACCATGCAATTGCTTGATTATTCTGTCGTCTCGTTATTCTCGCGGCCGATTGCGGCCCTTCTTTTGACATTGGCAATCCTTACGATCGTCAATTCAATCTTACGCGAATTAAAACAAAAACGTGGCCAACGGGCCTTATTGGATTAGACCCCAATGACATTTTTTATAAGGATAGTTAGATGTCAGATTTGAACATGATTGATGATCTTGTGGCACGGGCCAAACGCGCACAATCAGCCTATGAAGCGCGAGGTGATCAAGCCTATTTTGACAAAGCTGCCAAAGCGGTGGCGTGGGCCTTGATGGAGCCATCGCGCAATCGCGACTTAGCCACCAAAGCTGTAGCGCAAACAGAGCTTGGCAATGTTGCTGACAAAATTCAGAAAAATCATCGCAAAACATTAGGGCTGTTGCATGATTTAAAGCATGTAAAATCCTTTGGGCATATTTCGGATGATGCAGAAAAAGGTCTATCTATTTATTACCGACCAAAAGGGGTTGTGGCGGCGATTGTGCCATCGACCAACCCGCTTGCCACGCCTGTGAATAATGCCATTAATGCTATGAAAACAGGCAATGCCATTATCTTGGCTCCCTCGCCCAAAGGGGCCAACATATTGGCAGAGTTGCTGTCTTATATTCATGCCGAATTTGATAAATGTGGGATTGATCGTGATTTGGTCCAGATGATCCCCAATCCGCCATCTAAAGATAAAACCAACCGCTTGATGGCATTGGCTGATGTATTGGTGGTCACAGGCTCTCAAAATAATGTGCGTTCTGCCTATGCATCTGGCACCCCTGCCATTGGGGTTGGCATGGGCAATGTTGTCACAATCATTGACGAGACGGCTGATTACAAAGATGCCGCAGATAAAATCTGTCGCTCTAAAACCTTTGATAATGCCACAAGCTGTTCCTCAGAAAACGCGGTTATTGCGTTAAAAGATAATTACCAAGATGTGCAAGATGCCCTGCAACAGGCAGGTGGTTATTTATTAAGCGAAGCTGAGGTGGCGCATCTAGAGGCGGTTTATTTTGGTGACGGCAAAATGCATCGTGGGATGATAGCTCAAGACTTTGCCAAGATGATTGATGTGTTGGGATTTTCTCATATCCCAAAAGACAAAGAATTTTTAATTGCCCCAACTGATAAAAGAGGCAAGCCACATAAAATATCTGGCGAAAAGATGGCCTTGTTCCTCGCAATATATCAAGCGGCAGATTTTGACGAGGCCGCAGAGATGGCACGTCAGATTCAAGATGGCCAAGGCGCAGGTCATTCCATCGGCCTTCATAGCAAGCGTGATGATCGTGCGCATCACTTGGCATTAAAATTGCCAACCTGCCGCGTGATTGTGAATCAGGCACATTGTTTTGCCAATGGTGGCAGTTTTGATAATGGCTTGCCTTTCAGCCTATCGATGGGATGTGGATCATGGGGCGGCAATTCCATTGATGAAAATTTCAATTGGCGTCATTTGGTAAACCAAACTGTGATTAGCCGCCCTATCCCCGCCATAGATCCAGATGTTGATGATCTATTCGCTGATTATGACAGGAGTTGATATGGCTGATGTAAAAAACAGGACCAATGATATCCTGCATTATCCGTTTGCGGCCGTAGACACCATTGCAGGGCAATTGCAAAAAAACGCCGCACTTTATGGCGCAGAAACCTGGCTGACTTGCGCGATCACTGGCGAAAAAATGACTTGGCAAGAGGTTTATGACAAAGCGCAAGCCATTGCCCATGATCTGATCTCGATGGGGGTTCGTGGGGGTGATTCAGTGGCTCTGGCATCGCCAAATTCTATTGGTGCGTGCTTGTCCTTTTTAGGGATTACCCTTGCAGGGGCACGCGCCACACCAATCAATCTTGTCGCGGGCCAAAAGGTGATGTCTTATGTGTTAACGCATAGTGGGACAAAATTAGTCCTTGTCTCTGATGAGGCAAAAGACAGCCTTAAGGAGGCAATCGCTGAGGTAGCACATGCGGTGAATATCATATCTGTTGATTCCCAAAATGGCCCAATATTGCCCCAGGGCGAGCCGCAGAATATGCCTGTCTTAAACCCACATCAGCCAGCCTTGTTGATGTATACATCTGGCACCACTGGCAATCCCAAAGGGGTGTTATTAAGCCATAAAAACTTGTTGCATGCTGGCCGAAATGTGGCAGTGGGGCATGGTTTGACAAGACAAGATAAAGGGCTTTGCATCTTGCCAATTTACCATATTAATGGGCTATGTGTGACGGTGATGGGGACCATCATGTCATCGAGCGGACTTGTCATGGCACCCCGATTTTCACAAGGTAAATTCTGGCATCAGATCACGCATCATCATTGTTCATGGTTCAGCGCCGTTCCAACCTTATTCAGTTATATTTTAAATAATGATGAAACCCCTGATTTATCTGCTTCACCGCTTCGTTTTGCCAGATCAGCCTCTGCGCCCTTGGCCCCAGAGGTACATAAAAAATTTGAAGCGCGATTTGGTATTCCGATCATTGAAACTATGGGGCTAACAGAAACAGGCGCGCAAATTTTATCAAACCCTATGCCGCCAGATAGGCGCAAAATTGGCTCTCCTGGTCAGGCCATTGGCAATGAGGTGATGATTGCAAATCCTGAAACATTGGCCGCATGCCAGCCTGAAGAAGAAGGTGAGATTTTGGTGCGTGGTGAGAATGTGATGATGGGCTATTTGAACCAGCCAGAAGAAACCGCAAAAACCATCCAAGATGGCTGGTTACGCACTGGTGATTTAGGGCGCATGGATAAAGATGGGTTTGTCTTTGTCACAGGCCGCATTAAAGAGCTGATTATCAAAGGGGGCGAGAATATTGCCCCAAGAGAAATTGACGAGGTGTTATTGGAACATCCCGCCGTGCTTGAAGCGGCTGCGTTTGCGCGGCCATGTGATACATATGGCCAGATTGTCGAAGCTTGTGTTGCGCTGAAAGCCAATCAGACGGCAACCAGCCAAGATTTGGTGAGGCTCTGCCAGCAAAGATTGGGAATGTTTAAATCGCCAGATGTTATCCATTTTTTGCCCGAATTGCCAAAAGGTCCCTCTGGCAAAGTGCAAAGGCGAAAGCTGATCGAAATGGTCTAGGAATTTTTTTAAAATTACCATCAGCTTTACTTGCAATTTGATGGTGAACAACCCTAAGCTTTGCCCATAAATAGGATCTATAAATCTGATCAATGACGCTGATATGGAGGAAAGCCATCATGAAAACGCGCGCTGCTGTGGCATTTGAAGCTGGAAAACCGCTTGAAATTGTAGAGGTTGATTTGGAAGGCCCCAAAAAGGGCGAAGTGCTGGTTGAAATTATCGCAACTGGTGTCTGTCACACTGATGAATTTACGCGCTCTGGCGCCGATCCAGAAGGTATTTTTCCAGCAATCTTAGGCCATGAAGGTGCGGGGATTGTTCGCGAGGTAGGCGAAGGTGTTACCACGTTGGAAGTGGGTGATCATGTCATACCACTTTATACCCCTGAATGCCGCGAATGTGAGTATTGTTTGCATCCCAAAACCAATCTTTGCCAATCAATTCGTAGCACACAAGGGCAAGGCTTGATGCCAGATGGCACCACACGCTTTTCCTATAAGGGCCAGCCCATCTATCATTATATGGGCACCTCGACCTTTGCCAATCATACAGTTGTGCCTGAAATTGCGCTTGCGAAAATCAACAAAGACGCGCCGTTCGAATCAGTTTGCTATATTGGGTGCGGTGTCACAACAGGCATTGGCGCAGTGATTAACACAGCCAAAGTCGAAGCTGGCAGTCGCGCGATTGTTTTCGGCCTTGGCGGCATTGGTTTGAACGTCATCCAAGGCCTGCGCATGATTGGCGCAAGCCAAATTGTTGGGGTTGATCTCAATGATGACAAAAAACAATGGGGTGAGAAATTCGGCATGACTGATTTTGTGAACCCGTCTAAGATTGAGGGCGATTTAACAGCCCATTTAATCGATGTGACAGGCGGCGGTGCTGATTATACATTTGAATGTATCGGCAACACAGATGTGATGCGTGTCGCACTAGAATCAGCGCATAAGGGCTGGGGGGAAAGCATCATTATTGGGGTGGCTGGCTCTGGTCAAGAAATCTCGACCCGTCCCTTCCAATTGGTGACAGGCCGTTCATGGCGTGGCACAGCCTTTGGCGGTGCGCGTGGCCGCACAGATGTACCGAAAATGGTTGATTGGTATATGGCTGGCCAGATTGAAATTGACCCTATGATTACGCATGTTTTGCCACTGGAGAAGATCAATGACGCATTTGATCTGATGCATGATGGTGAATCTATTCGCACCGTCATTAAATTTTCGTAATGAAATATTAAGGTCTAGCTTGCTCATGGAAAAAATAGCAGAAGCCAAACTTTTTGGCGGGTATCATCAGGTCTGGCGTCATCACAGTGATGTGCTTGGCGTTGCGATGGAATTTGCCTTATTCGTGCCAATGGGAAAAGGGCCGTTCAAGCCGCTTTATTTGCTATCTGGGCTGACCTGTACTTGGGAAAATGCAGCGACTAAGGCTGGTGCGCAAAAATATGCCGCAGATCATCAAATGGTTTTGATTTTTCCAGATACCTCGCCGCGCGGCGATGATGTGGCAGATGATCCGTCTTATGCGCTTGGCAAAGGTGCTGGCTTTTATATGAGCGCGACCAAATCGCCATGGGCTGATCATTATAAAATGGATCGTTATATCACCGAAGAATTAAGGGGGCTTGTCGCTGATATGGTGCCTCTTTCTGGTGATAAGGCTGGTATTACGGGCCATTCTATGGGGGGGCATGGTGCTTTGACTTTGGCGATGAAAAACCCTGATTTATTTGGCAGCCTTTCTGCTTTTGCCCCGATTGTGGCGCCGTCACAAGTGCCATGGGGCCGCGATATATTTAGAGCCTATTTGGGTGAAGATGACGCATCCTGGCTGGCTTATGATGCGTGTGCCTTGCTTGAAAATAAAGGTTGGGATGGTGATATTTTGATTGATGTGGGCACAGCTGATCCGTTTTTGACAGAACAGCTGACACCACATTTATTTGAAGCATCAGCTGATAAGGCAGCTGTTGATCTGACGATGCGCCTGCAAGAAGGGTATGATCACAGCTATTATTTTGTCGCCAGCTTTATCGAAGATCATATCAAATGGCATGCTAGCCGCTAAGGATATCATCGTCTTATGTGGCTAGTTCTGTTATTGGTTGAAGGTTTGTGCTTTGACCAATGCCGCTTGATAGACGCCAAGACGTGCATTGGCATTTGAATCAATGATTAAAATCACGGCCATCATGGCAATGATACAAATTAAGCTGGCTTGCCAAATCGGTGTTCTGACAAATAGCAATAAGGCAGCTGAAACCAGGGTGATAATCGGCAATACCAGATAAAGCGCGCGCTCATAGCCATTTATCGTTTTATCAACGCGTGTGATTTCAGATGCGATAAAGGCGGCGGCATCTGCCTGATAGGCTTCTGGGAATTGGCCTAATCGTAATTGATTTGAAATCACAAGCCCAATGCCAAGCACAAGCAACAAACCAGCCACAACCAATAAGGGGATCAGATAGGCCTTGGCCGTTTCTGTCTTGCCAAATTGCCAAAAATAATAGCTGGCAAGCACAAATAACATTCCAAAAAGCGCAAAAAAGGAAGATGAAATCATTTCAGCCTTTGTCCAATCAAGCGCGACTTTCAAAATATCAATTTGGTTATCTGTCATAATTTCATGGTCCCTATCTGTCTTTTTAACCCTTTGTTCCTAAAAACCCATAACCCAAGAAAAGGGCTAGGAATAGCCTTTTTTAACAATAATTAGAAGGGTGTCCTGAAGCAGAGATGACTTAATCAATAAAGCGATCAGCGCGCAAGCCAGCTCTTTCCAAGCCAGCTCTTTTAAGGTGAATAAAATAGGTAAATTCGGAACGCTATTTTATCAGCACTATTTGTGATTTAGTATGTCTGTGACGAACAATGAAAGCATCTAGAGCTATCATTGTGATAACTGAGTTGCTTTATCAAGGGGGCAAAATATGGATATTTATATCACCAGTGTGTTTGTCGACAATCAAGATGATGCGATAGATTTTTACGTGAATAAATTGGGTTTTATTCTCAAAAATAACGTGCCTCTTGGAAGTCATCGTTGGGTAACTTTGACAGGAAAGTCCAATCCAGATGGTCCAGAGTTATTGCTGGAGCCTAGTTCTCATGAAGCCGTGCCCCCTTACAAAAAAGCATTGTACAATGATGGAATACCAGCTGCTTCGTTTGCGGTGTATGACCTTGATGAGGAGTATAATCGGCTTTGCAAAGCAGGCGTTAAATTTATCGTTGAACCGCTAGATGCTGGACCAGTGAAGATGGCCATTTTGGATGATAGTTGTGGCAATTTAATACAATTAGTTGAAAAGATAAAATAGGCTGTTCCA
The DNA here is from genome assembly GCA_049889495.1 of Puniceispirillaceae bacterium (SeqCode). Lineage (GTDB taxonomy): Bacteria > Pseudomonadota > Alphaproteobacteria > Puniceispirillales > Puniceispirillaceae > UBA685. Next base: position 54,497 of record JBMHDH010000021.1, read on the forward strand.
ACCTAGTAAAGCATATGGGCACCATGAAATCTTGCGCAGTTTAACAGGAGCAGATTTGGCTATAGCTGATTGCAAGTGAGTGCCATCTTTTGAAGGCCATTTTGATAAAGATAAGACAGTTGAATTATCACGCCAATACCAGATTATGCTATAACCAAATCACATGTCGTTAAAACACATAGATGGAAAAATTATGAAACAAATTAAATTATTGAAATGGGCGAGCACAGTGGCGGTTTTGACAGGAATTGTGCTGACCAATATTAATATTTTCCCTTTAAATATTATCATTCATGGTTCAGGGGCGCTGGGCTGGACAATCGCAGGTTATTTAACCAAGGATAGAGCTCTTTTGACGAATTT
>JBMHDH010000022.1:0-51826 GCA_049889495.1 Puniceispirillaceae bacterium (SeqCode)
ACATTAATTTCGTAAGATAGCTCACCTGTAAATGAGATGCGGAAGATCCGCGCTGGCATACCAGCAACATGGGCTTCTCTCATGCTCATAAATGGGAAAGCGTCATCCGATAAATCAATATCACAACCAGCCTTTTCCAAGATTTTCTTTGCCAATGGCCCTGATAGGGTGGCAACAGACCATTGTTCTGTTACCGAGGTCATATAGACATCTAGATCTGGCCATTCAGTTTGATGCCATTCTTCTAGCCAATCAAGAACACCTGCTGCACCGCCTGTTGTGGTGGTCATGTGGAAATGATTTTCGCCAAGGCGTGTGGTAACACCATCATCCATTACCATGCCATCATCTTTTAACATCAACCCATAACGGCAACGGCCAATGCCAAGCTTTAACCAGCTATTGGTATAAATGCGGTTCAAAAATTCAGCTGCATCCTTGCCTCTGATGTCAATTTTACCCAAGGTTGAGGCATCAAGCAGACCAGCTGTGGTACGTGCGGCAACAACCTCACGGTTTACCGCCTGTTCCATGGTTTCCCCATTTTCAGGGTAATACCAAGCACGCATCCATTGCCCAACATGTTCAAATGTGGCACCAGCTTCTTGATGCCAGCTATCCATGCGGGTGCGACGCACAGGATCAAATAACCCTTTGATATCACGCCCTGCAATTGCCCCAATGCTGGTGGGGGTATAAGGCAGGCGGAATGTGGTTGTGCCTACATTCGGGATTTCATTACCAAGCGCATCTGCCAAAATACCAAGCGCATTGATATTTGATGTTTTGCCCTGATCTGTGGCCATGCCTGTTGTTGTGTAACGTTTGACATGTTCCACGGAATGATAGCCTTCACGGCTGGCAAGCTGGATATCAGAACCTGTGACATCATTTTGGAAATCAACAAAGGCTTTGTCACCTTGACCTGCTGGCAGGCCATTGGCGATCTTCCATGCCGCTACAGGGGCCCATGATTGCCGTGGTGCTGCGACGTCTGGCATTGCGACTTCAGCGCCAGACAAGCCTTGCTTTGCCATCGTCTTTAGGGCTGTTTTTGCGGCTTCTGCCAACCCTTTTGCAAGATCAAATGTGCCATTGGCGGCCCCAACAGAGGCTTCACGGCTTACAGTAAGCGATGGTTTGAAACATAAGGTGGTCTCATCCCATTTCAGCTTGCCTCTGGCTTGTGAATGCAGATGCACCGCAGGTGATAGGCCCCCTGACATTAACAATAAATCACAATCCATATGGCTTGCTTCGCCTGTCACCGCGCTGGCATCCCCATTGACAGGTGAGATCTCAACACGACCGACACGCAATTTGCCAGCCGCGGTTGTCACCGCATGGCCAGCTAGCACCTGAATGCCAGCATCTTTGACAGCTTTAATAAGCGGGCCTTTTGGGTTGTCACGAATATCGGCAATCGCACGCACCATCACGCCCAGCTTTTGCAAGGCAAGGGCGGTACGATAGGCATCATCATTGTTGGTAGAGATCACAACACGTCTGCCAGGCAAAGCCCCATAACGATTGGCATAGGTTCTGGCAGCACCAGATAACATTACACCAGGTAGATCATTGCCAGAAAAGACAAGCGGGCGTTCATGCGCACCACATGCCAAGATCACATCAGTGGCTCTGATTTTCCACAATCTTTGGCGTGGCAAATGCGCAGGGCGGCTTTCCATGTGATCTGTGACACGCTCACATAAGGTCATGAAATTATGATCGCCATAGCCAAATAAGGTGGTGCGTGGCAACAAGGTCACATTATCCATGGCCTGTAATTTTGCGACCATATCAGCGATCCATCTGTCAGCTGGCATGTCATTAATCATGACATCGCTTTCGCCAAGCAACCAGCCACCAAATTCGTTCTGCTCATCACATAGCACAACTCTTGCGCCGCTTTGTGCGGCTTGCAAGGCTGCCATCAAGCCTGTGGCACCACCGCCAGCAACCAAGATTTCGCAATGCGCATGTTTATGTTCATATCTGTCTGGATCATTCGGGTCATCTGCCACACGGCCAAGGCCAGCGGCACGGCGAATGACATGTTCATAGGTCATCCACATTGAGGCAGGCCACATGAAGGTTTTGTAATAAAAACCAGCTGGGAAAAAGCGAGATAATAGCGAGTTTACGGCCCCCACATCCACTTTCAGTGACGGAAAGCGGTTTTGGCTTTCCACATACATGCCATCTGTGATTTCAACTTGGGTGGCGCGCAGATTTGGTTCAGCATAAGCACCCTTGCCAACGCGGACCAATGCGTTTGCTTCTTCAGATCCTGCCGCCATAATGCCGCGCGGACGGTGATATTTAAACGAGCGCCCTACCAAATGCACATTATTGGCAAGCAAAGCAGATGCCAGCGTATCCCCCTCAAAACCTTTATAGCGTTTGCCATCAAAGGTGAAGGTAACTTGCTTTTTGCGATTGATGCGACCAGCAGATGGCGACCGCATGCTGTCAGCAGATGAAAACAGACCCATTATTTGCTCCCTTTGGCTGACTTAGCAGGAAAGGCTGCTTTTTCAGCAGCTGACGCACGGCGCCAATTCTCGCTATAGGCTTGTTTGCCCAATTTTGTTTTTGGTTGTGCGCCCATGGCGTAAATTTCCAAGATTTCATCTGTGACCGTATCACGAACCACATTAAACCAACGACGGCATCCCGCCGCATGACGCCAGCGTTCTAGGAACACCCCTTTTGGGTTGTGGCGATAAAATAAATAATCTGCAAATTGCGCATCTGTGATTTTATTTTCAGCCAAAGGGCGCGCAATATGCGCTTCGCCGCCACAGCTGAATTCTGCTTCGTCACGAGGACCGCAATGAGGACAATCAAGTAACAACATTTTGTTTTTCCCTAAATCTTTTCAAGCTTTGCCTGCGCGCCTGTTTAGTGCGCAACGCCAGCCGCACCATGTTCATCAATCAAATAGCCTGTTTCAAATCGCTTAAGCGCATAAGGCTCTGCGATGGTATTTGGTCTGTCATTGGCGATCAAATCGGCAAAAACATGACCAGAACCAGGTGTTGCCTTAAAGCCGCCTGTGCCCCAACCGCAATTGAAATACAGACCATCCACATCTGTTTTCGAGATGATTGGTGACGCATCAGGACAGGTATCAACAATACCACCCCAATGACGCAACATCCGAAGACGTGATAAAACAGGGAATAATTCGACAGCCGCCGCAAGCATATGTTCTGGCACAGGCCATGAGCCACGCTGAGCATAAGAGTTATATTTATCAACCCCTGCACCTAGCACCATTTCGCCCTTATCAGATTGGCTGATATACATATGCACCGCATTTGACATGATAACCGTATCAAGGATTGGTTTAATCGGTTCTGATACCAAGGCTTGCAAAGGCCGCGATGCCAACGGCATGCGGATGCCAGCCATTTCAGCAAGCACAGATGAATGACCAGCGACAACAACCCCGACCTTTTTGGTTTTGATCAGGCCTTTTGTTGTTTCAATGCCTGTGATCTTGCGACCAGAGCGTTTCAGGCCTGTGACCTCGCAATTCTGGATGATATCCACGCCCATATCATCAGCCGCTCTGGCATAGCCCCAAGCCACCGCATCATGACGTGCTGTGCCGCCGCGCTTTTGCAAAAAGCCGCCCATCACAGGATAACGAATTGATTGGTCAATATTGATGGTGGGAACGAATTTTTTAATTTCTTCTGGCCCCATAATCTCTGAATCAATGCCATTTAAGCGAATGGCGTGAACACGACGTGACATTTCGCGTAATTCGCCCCAGCTATGCGCAATGGTCAAAACGCCTCTTTGAGAGAACATGATGTTGAAATTCAGATCTTGTGCCAGACCTTCCCATAATTTTAGGGCGTGATCATAAATCGCAGCTGATTCATCCCACATATAGTTGGAACGAATGATGGTGGTGTTACGGCCTGTATTGCCGCCACCAAGCCAGCCTTTTTCGATCACAGCAATATTGGTCATATTATGAACAGATGCCAAATAATAGGCTGTTGCCAAACCATGGCCGCCACCACCGATAATCACCGCATCATATTCTGCTTTTGGTTCAGCATGACGCCATGCTTTTTGCCAATTTTGGTGATAAGACATGGCGTTGCGTGCCAATGAAAAAGCGGAATAACGCTTGTCCCCACTGCCAAGGCCTGTGATGCCGCGGTCAAGTTGATTATCTGCCATCGTTTTCAATACCTTTATCGTCACTTATTTTGCTGTCATCAGGCTTTTTAAAAAGCGCCTAACAAAAACTAGCTCATACCATGGCGAAACATGCCATAAACTCTTGTCTTTTGCACGACAAAGCTTGCCAATTTGGCGACATTATCAAATGGCGAGATGATCCGTTTTGCTTTTGTGGTGAAACAGCCATCATATTCCCTGATGGAAAGCATTGCCATCATGTCTATTTCACCCTAATTTGATGGTTGGGCATGTGGTGAATGAGGCTAATCTCATTTGGTTCAAAAGAGGATTAAGATGGCTGTTTTAAATTCCATTGCGGAAATGCATGATGATATGAAGGCTTGGCGACATGCGCTTCATCAACATCCTGAGATTTGCTATGAAGAAGTCTGGACCTCTGATTTCATTGCAGAGAAATTGCAATCTTTTGGCATTGAAACCCATCGCGGCATGGCCAAAACAGGGGTGGTTGGCATTTTGCGGGGTACAGGGTCATCTGATACAGCCATAGGATTGCGCGCTGATATGGATGGGCTTCCAATGACAGAAGCCAATGAATTTGCTCATAAATCTTTGCAAGAAGGGCGCATGCATGCCTGTGGTCATGATGGGCATATGACCATGTTGCTAGGGGCTGCAAAATATCTCAGTGACACCAAACAATTTGATGGCACTGTCTATTTTATTTTCCAGCCTGCTGAAGAAGGTGGGGCAGGGGGCAAGGCCATGATTGATGATGGCTTATTTGATAAATTTGACCAGCAAAGCGTGTGGGGCATGCATAATTGGCCTGGCCTAGCGGCTGGCAAAGTGGCCATTCATGACAGCGCCTGTATGGCATCAGCTGATCATTTCAAGATCACCATTAAGGGGCGTGGCGGTCATGCGGCGATGCCTCACCAATCAGATGATCCGATTATCGCTGGTGCGGCACTTGTCCAGGCTTTGCAGGCGATTGTGGCACGTCGCACAGATCCGCTTGATGCGGCTGTTGTCTCGATCACATCTTTGCATGGCGGCTCTGCTTTTAATGTAACGCCAGATCAGTTGGAATGTCTGGGCACAGCGCGTGCGCTTCGCCCACAAACAAGAAAAGCTGTTAAAGATGAGATTTATCAGATGGTAGATCACATCATGTCAGCCTATCATTGCACAGCAGAGATTGACTGGCGCGAAGGGTATCCGCCAACCGTCAATCACAAATCAGAATCAGACAAAGCTGCTGAGATTGCAAAACATATTGTCGGCGAGGCGAATATCGTCCGAAATCCCCCTGCATCAATGGGGGCTGAAGATTTTGCCTATATGCTAGAACAGCGCAAAGGCGCCTATATCTGGCTTGGCGCAGGTGAAGCACAGCCAGGGAAAATGCTTCATAACACAGGCTATGATTTTAATGATGATATCTTGCCAATTGGCGCAAGCTATTGGGCACGGCTTGTCGAAACAGAATTGTCGAAACAGAATTAAGGAAAAGCTGATGTCACGACGTGCTGTTATCATCATTGCGCTTGCTTTTATCTTAACGCTTGGCGCGATCACCGCTGGCAGTGTTTATGTATGGCAAGAAATGGGAGCGATCTCGCTTGGCTTTCATGGCTGGCTTGCCATTTTTCTTGGCTCTGTTGGGATCATCGGCCTTGGCACAGGCTTGATGTGGCTCAGCTTTTATTCCAACCGCAAAGGCTATGATGAAGCGGTTGCTGATACAGATGATTTGCTTGATTAACACGCTATCTGTCTGTTTCATATCACCTTAAAATATTCTTTTGTTCTTTTTATGTTCTTTTCTTGACTCAAGATGCGAATCACTTATGATGTAATTTAGAACAAAAAGTGAACAAATAAAATGGTTAGGAAGGGTGATATGGATAAACAATCTGTTTTTACGGCATTACAAGACAGCTATAGCACCGCGGCTCTAACAAAAGGCGCAGACAGGGTGTCTGTGGGGCATGCAGGGTTAAATACCGCATTGGGCGGGGGGTTGTTGTGCCAGCGTGTCCATCTTGTCACCAATCCGCAAACATCATCTTATAATCAAGAGTTAGATAATAATGCCTTAGGCGCGAAATCTGCTATAGGGCAATCTGGTGCAGGATTTGGCCAAATGCCAACCGCTTTTACCTTATCTCTTATTGCTTTATTGCAAGCCAAACATAAGGGGCCAATTGTCTGGTGTGGCCCTGTGCGCAGTGGGCTAGCAGGTCATTTATTTGGTGCAGGTCTTGCAGAAATGGGCTTATCTCCTGCGCAATTTATCTTTGTGCGAGAATCTCATCCTTTGCGGCGCATGGCTGCTTTTGAAGAAGCCTTGGCAACGCATGGCCTATCTGCGGTTGTGAATGAATATGGGCCCTTATATGAAAAGCCAGCCTTATGGCAAAAATCAGCACGTCGTTTGCAATTGGCTTGTGCGCGTGGCACAGCCACAGCCTTTATGGTTGGCACAGGCGGCGCAGCTGCTGGTTTTGAAACAGCTTGGCAAGTCGCGCCAGCTAGCCAGCCTTGCCAAATCACAACCGATTGGCGGCCAGCTTGGCAAGTCACCTTAACACATGCCAGATCAGGTTATCCTGCGGCTGCAACTTTGTTATGGGATAAAGAAAGTGGCCGTTTATTGCCAGCACAGCCGCTTATGGATCAAGGCGCATCAAGTGATGATTGGGTCCCAGATAATTGGAAATCGCATCCATATCGCACTGATATTGTGACGCCAATCTGGCGTAAAACAGGCTGATGTTATGGCGCGTTCTGCCTCTTACGAGCCGCCTGTTCAGCCGCTTCTGAAAACAGGTCGTCATGCCAGATTTATTTATATCTATTTGCCTGATATAGCGGTGCATCGTCTGGTGCGGTGCCACCAGCTTGATGAAGGTGTGCCTGTGGCGGTTTATCATCAGGTGAAAGGTGCTGATCGCTTGGTTTATTGCAGCCCATCTGCGGCTAGCTTTGGTCTTGTTCCTGATATGTCATTATCAGATGCGCGTGCTTTATGTGCCTTATGCCGTTTTTACCCGCATGATGAGGCAGCTGATAGGAAATGGCTGGCAAAGCTTGGTCAATGGTGTTGGCGTTACAGCCCTGTGGTAGGGGTGAGCCCTGATCATTTGGGTTTGTGGATTGATTCAACAGCCGCAGATCATCTATTTGGCGGCGAAGCCAACATGCTAGCCGATATGGCACAGCATTTTTCAAATCAGGCCATAACAGCGCATATTGCAATGGCATCTTATTATGCGGCTGCGCTTGCGGTGGCAATGGCAATGCGGCCAGAATCCCCCGTGATTGTCGCCGATAATGCTGAGGCGCATCAACAAGCCCTTGACCCTTTGCCTTTATCTGCAATGCGTTTGCCGCGCGCGCAATGTGATGCGTTGGCCCAGCTTGGGCTGTTGAAAATAGGGGATTTAAAGCCGTTAAAACGCGGTAGTCTTGCGATGCGCTTTGGCGATGATATTTTACGCCGACGTGATGCGCTATTTGGGGATGTGCCTGAACGCCCTGTGCCTTTGGAACAATTACAACCTGTCTTGATACAACAGCATTACCAAGATCCGATTGGCGGCATTGAATCCTTAAATCAAATGGTTGATGGCCTGCTTTGCGGTCTTTGCGAGATGCTAGAACAAATGATGCTGGCATGCCGCCATGTTGAAATAGGGTGGCAAACAACAGATCGGCAAGGCGGTGAAATTCGTCATAATTTATCAAGACCAAGCCGTGATATCGCGCTATTTCGGCGCCTATTTCAAGACGCTGGTGCCTCGATTGATGCTGGGTTTGGCATCGAATATAGCTGGGTGAAAGCCAAATCATTAAATGCGCAAATGGCAAAGCCAACCTTGTTCAATTTCACGGGCAAGCCACAAGATAGCGCACCAGATAAAGCATTAAGTGACTTGGTTGATCATCTGACAGCGCGCCTTGGTCCTGAACGAGTGATGAGCCTTCAGATGGTGGAAAATTGGGTGCCAGAACAATCAGAAAAATTGATTAAGGCGCAAAGTCATCAACAAGCCCTTTATCAGGCTGGCACATCAGCTTCAGATGATGCATTCGCATTTGATGATGGGATACCAGAGCAATCACAATCCTTACACACAGATGAGGCAGATCCCCCTAATCGTTCTTTTGGGCAATTTGAATTTGCGTCACATGATGGGGTTGGCACGCCGCGCCCTTTGCGTTTGTTATCTGTCCCAGAACCGATACAGGCCATCGCCTTATTGCCAGATCATCCGCCAAGCCAGATCAGATGGCGGCATAAAAATTGGCGTATCAGACGTGCCACAGGCCCCGAACGCATCGGACCACGTTGGTGGGAATCCTATCTCAGCACAGATGATCGTATGACCAGAGATTATTACAGGCTGGAAACAGAAGCTGGCATAAGATTATGGGTGTATCGTGCGGGCTTGCCAGATCGCAATGATGCCATCAGCTGGTATCTGCATGGGTTTTTTGCGTGATCATAACGCCAATTGAATAACGATAATGTACTCATGCCAGTTGAATAATGCCAGTTGAATGACAATAATATCTTCTCATAAATCAGGGCCAGCCTTGTTGGGGGCCCTTACAAATTTCAGCTTTTTGCGCGGTGCCTCTCACCCGCATGAGATGGTTGCCAGCGCATCTGCTATGGGCTGGCATAGCATTGGCATATCTGATTATGGCACTATGGCTGGCATGGTGCGTGCGCATATGGCGGCCAAAGATGCAGGTATCACATTGCTGGTTGGGGTGGCCTTACAGCTGGATGAGCCATCGGATATGCCATTGCCAGATGTCATCCTCTATGCCCGCAACAGGCAAGGTTATGGGCTGATATGCCAGTTATTAAGCCATTTAAACCGCACTTATGAGCGCAAAAGTGATGAAGGCGCAAGCACGCCGCCCAAAGCGCGTTTTGGTGATTTTGCGCGCTTAACAGATGATGTGATTGTAATTTTGCAACCTGATGCAGGGGCTGGGGCATCACATGTATCGCATTATCAGAAATTGAAAGCTGTGATCAGCGCGCCGTTATATGCTGGTGGTTATGTGTTGCGTGATGGGTGTGATGATAGGCGTCTTGCCGCTATGGCAGAATTGGCGCATTTGGCAGGCTTGCCCTTTGTGGCGTTGTCCTATGCCAGCTATCACCAATCAGATCGGCGCCCTTTATCAGATGTTTTGAGCTGTATTCGCCATAAAACCACGCTGGCAGAAGCAGGACATCTTTTGGGGCGAAATGCCGAACATATCTTGCGCACCCCCCAAGAAATGCGGCGCATTTGGCAAGGCTATGATGATGCGTTTGCCATCGCAGATGATATTGCAAAATCCTGTGCCTTTTCTTTGTCTGAATTGGCTTATGAATATCCAGAAGAAATCTTGTCAAAAGGCCGCTCTGCTAGTGATGAATTGGATTATCAAACATGGAAAGGTGCCGCAGAACGTTACCCAGATGGGGTGCCTGATAAGGTCGAAGATTATTTGCGCAAAGAATTAATGCTGGTGCGTAAATTATCTTATGCGCCGTTTTTTCTGACTGTCTTTGATATTGTCCGCTATGCCAGAAGCCGCAATATTTTATGCCAAGGCAGAGGGTCTGCTGCCAATTCTGCTATTTGTTATTGTCTTGGCATCACATCTGTTGATCCCAATAGATCAGAACCTTTATTCGAACGTTTCATCAGTGAATCGCGCAATGAGCCACCTGATATTGATGTGGATTTTGAACATGAACGACGCGAAGAAGTCATCCAATATATTTACTTTAAATATGGGCGTCATCGCGCTGGTCTAGCGGCCGCTGTTATCACCTATCGCGGGCGCAGTGCCTTGCGCGAAATTGCAAAGGTTTTTGGGCTAAGCCGTGATGCACAAAATGCCTTATCTGGTGAAATATGGGGGCGTGACAGATCAAAGATTGATGATGCCATTGTCGCAGAAGCAGGGCTTGATCCAAATGATCCGCAATTGCATCTGATTGTAAAATTGGCACGCCAGATGAAAGGCTTTCCACGCCATTTATCACAACATGTTGGCGGCTTTGTGATTGCGCGTGATCGCTTGGATTCCTTATGCATCATTCGCCCTGCGGCCATGGCAGAGCGCACCATCATTGAATGGGATAAAGATGATTTAGAAGCCTTAGGTTTATTAAAAGTGGATGTGCTTGCTTTGGGTATGTTGTCTTGTATCAGACGTGCGTTTGATTTGATGGCATATCATTACCAGCGACCTTTGACCTTGGCATCTGTGCCGCCAGAGGATGTGGCAACTTATGATATGTTATGCCGCGGCGAATCTGTTGGGGTTTTCCAAGTGGAATCACGCGCCCAAATGGCAATGTTGCCACGCCTTCAGCCACGCTGTTTTCATGATTTGGTTGTCCAAGTGGCCATAGTGCGTCCAGGCCCTATTCAAGGGGATATGGTGCATCCCTATTTGCGGCGGCGCGCTGGATTGGAAAAGGTGATCTATCCATCCCGCGAATTGCGCGATGTTTTGGAACGCACGCTTGGGGTGCCTTTATTTCAAGAACAAGCAATGAAAATCGCGATTGTGGGGGCTGGCTTTACAGGGGCTGAGGCAGATCAATTGCGCCGCGCTATGGCGACGTTTAAAAAAAATGGTGATATTCATAATTTCCATGAAAGAATGGTCAAAGGCATGATTGAACGTGGCTATGATGCTGATTTTGCCACGCGCTGTTTTAAACAAATTGAAGGCTTTGGTACCTATGGCTTTCCGCAATCACATGCGGCTAGTTTTGCTTTGCTTGTTTATATATCGGCATGGCTGAAATGCCATTATCCAGATGTGTTTATTTGCGCTTTGTTAAATGCGCAACCTATGGGCTTTTATGCCCCTGCGCAATTGGTATCAGAAGCGCGCCGCAGCCATGTTGAAATCAGAGCTGTGGATGTTGGGTATTCTCAATGGGATTGCACATTAGAAGAGATTACACCTAAGAACGAAAATAAGAACGAACATAAAAATTCTCTTAAAACCTTTGACAAAGCCGTGCCCTTACAGCCGCGCCTTCATGCTTTGCGATTGGGGTTTCGGCAAGTCAAAGGCCTCAATCAAGGCGAGGCAGAGCGTATCGCATCTTGCCGCAGAGATGGCTATCATTCGATTGATCATTTGATGCGCGAAGCTGATATCAGCTTAGGCGCGCTGGAACAATTGGCCAAAGCAGATGCCTTTGCCAGCCTTGGTCTATCAGCCCGCCAAGCTTTATGGCAAATTCGAAAATTGGCCAAAGAGCAATTTCATCATCTGCCCTTATTTGAAGCTGCCAAACAACAGCTGGCAAAGCAAAACAGCATCAATGCACAAAATAATGTGACAGCGTCTCAGGCGCAAAAGACAGATGCTGCTTATCACGATTTTTCAGGTGATCAGACAGACAGCCCGTTACCCGAAGCCAGCCTATCTGAAAAGCTTGTGATGGATTATGGCATCACAGGCCTGTCTTTGCGCGCGCATCCTGTTGGTCTTTTAACACCTTATTTTTCCAAAGATAATTGGCTTGGTTGCAAGGCCGCATCTGCAGCCCAAAATGGCAAGCGTTTGCGTTTGATTGGCCTTGTCACAGTCAGGCAAAAGCCTGGCACAGCTAAGGGCACAATGTTTGTCACTATGGAAGATGGGGATTTCAGTTTAAATGTGATTATCTGGCCTCATTTAACGCAAATTTATCGAAAAGCTTTGTTGAAATCGCGCTTGCTTGGGGTTGTGGGGCGCATCCAACGCGAAGGTCGGGTTTTGCATTTTATTGCTGAAAGGCTGGAATCTTGCGATTTTTATCTAGCGCATTTGCAAACAGATCAAGGCACGCGCTTTGCCCCTCATAAAGGACGCAATTTTCACTAGGCATTTTGCGAAATATGCTGATAGATAGAGCCTGATAGATAGATCGTGATGCTGTGGCATAAATCGCCATGATAATCAGGCATATTTAAAAGCATAGTTAAAAGAGGCAATGATGACCATTTCACCAGATACCAACGGTAAAACCTATCATGGCGGCTGTCATTGTGGGGCCGTGACATTTGTTATAAATGGCCCGCTTCGGGCTGTGCGTGTCTGTCATTGCCGTGATTGTCTTAAGCTGGCTGGCTTTACATGGTCAGCCACCAATGTGCCAGACGATCAAATCACCTTTACCGCTGGTGAAGAGATGATTGATTGGTATCAGTCATCGGATATCGCCGTCAGAGGTTTTTGCAAAAGCTGTCATTCTCAGATGTTTTATCGCTTGCATGGCACCACAGCATTATCAGTTGCCCCTGGGGCATTGGATAATCATGACGGGCTTGAGGTGGAAGGTCATATTTGGCGCAAAGGCGCGCCTCATATTTGCCGCGGCCTTGATGCGCTAGATGATTTAAATGATAAGTAATTTCTGATTGTGGAATTGTTCTTATCTCTAGCCCGTTGGCAGCGCGATACAGGCTTTGCCTGATGAGAACAGCGCCGCACAAGCCGCGCGGGCTTCTGCTTCTTTTAAATCACCAAATCGGACCCGCCATAGGGGTAATTCGCCTCTTTGCACCACGGATAATTGGGCTGGCACATATTCCAACACATCGCCAGCATTGCGTCTGGCATCAAGGGCAGCTTTATGCGCATTGACGCGGCGTGAAAAGCTGCCAACTTGAATGGCCCATCTTTGTGGTTTGGCGATGGTGGTATTTTGTGCGGCTGAAAGCGTTGTATCATCTGGTGCGAATAAGGATGCCAATTCAACCGCATTTTGCTTGGTTTGCGGTCTATTTGGCACATCGGGGCGCGGCGGCGGCGCGGCGGGGGCCGCGATTTGACGTACCGCAAAGGGTTTAACCCGCCGAAATTGTGTCGCCAGAATTTTCATCATATGAGCATCACGGCTGGCACCTGTTCGCCCACCAAAGACCACCCCAATTAACCGAACCCCATTTCGTTCTGTGGCGGCCACCAGATTAAAGCCAGACGCATTGGTAAAGCCAGTTTTAATGCCATCTGTGCCATCAAATTGCCGAAGCAATTTATTGTGATTGCCATAATTGCGGCCATTAAAATTAAATCTGGTGCGTGAAAAATAATGGTAATAGTGGGGAAAATCACGGCGAATGGCGACGCCCAGGCGTGACATGTCTCGCGCTGTGGAATGTTGTGCCCGATTGGGCAGGCCAGAGGCGTTTTTAAATGTGGTATTCACCATACCAAGAGAGCGGGCTTTGCGCGTCATCTTGCCAGCAAAAGCACGTTCAGTGCCTGAAATTTTTTCAGATACAGCGGTCGCCACATCATTGGCTGATTTCGTGACAAGGGCCAAAATGGCGTTTTCAACAGAGATGCTTGCCCCTGGGGCGAGGTATAACTTTGACGGGGATCGGCTGGCCGCCACACGTGAAATAGGCAAGCGGCTTTGCAATGTCAGCCTGCCTGCTTCTAGCTCCTCAAACAGCAGATATAACGTCATGATTTTGGTCAAAGAGGCAGGATATAATCTTTTATCTGCATTTCTTGAAAATAAAACACGCCCTGTTTTTTCTTCAATCACAATGGCTGCATAGCGATTGGAGGCTTGTGCGGTTTGCGGGGCGATAAGGCCGATGGTCACACTCACCAAGCTGGCCATCATAACAAGACTAAAAAAGCGTGCGACGCGCGAAAAGATCATCATTTACCCTGCAAATAACCTATGTTTCAGCAAATTTCGCATCTCGAAAACAGCTGATATTGGGGTTGTGCTGTCTGAATCATACAAAATCTTGTGGCATTGTCCATCCTCTGGATGGGGGAATTTGCAAATTCATCACTTTTGCCATGATGTGGGTAAGTTTTTTTGCCCTTGCCTCTTTTCATCACGATAAAAATACCAATATCATGGAGGTAGCATGCATCACGAAATTGAGATGAAATCCTTGAGATAAAATTATGGCTGATAAAAAAGATGTCCCGAATGGCCCTGATGGGGGCCTTGTGCTTGATGAACGCACCAAGACAAAGAAACCATCTTTATATCGGGTATTGATGTTAAATGATGATTACACGCCAATGGAATTTGTCGTGATGGTGTTGCAACGCTTTTTTGGCCATGACACTGAAACCGCGCAACGTATCATGCTTCATGTTCATCAACGTGGTGTTGGGGTATGCGGTGTTTTCACTTATGAAATTGCCGAGACCAAAGCGGCACAGGTTATGAATTTTGCGCGGCAAAATGAACATCCGCTTCAGCTGCAACTTGAAAAAGAATAGTCATGCTTTCAAAAGATTTAGAACAGACCATCACCAAAGCCATTAATATCGCGGCAGATCACGCGCATGAATTTGCCACGCTTGAACATTTACTGCTTGCGATGACAGATGATAAAGATGCCATCGAGGTGATGACAGCCTGTCAGGTGGATATTGAACAGCTGAAACAAATGTTGATGGTTCATATCGAAGATGAGCTGAGTAACATTGTTTCCACACAAGCCGATATGGATGTCCAGCCAACCGCTGGATTTCAGCGTGTTATTCAGCGCGCCATCATTCACACACAATCATCGAACCGTGATTTTGCCACAGCGGCCAATGTATTGGTGGCATTATTTTCAGAACGTGACAGCCATGCGGTGTGGTTTTTAAAACAGCTTGATATGACCCGTCTTGATGCGGTGTCTTTCATCAGCCATGGCCGCGGCGATAGCCCGCGCGGCGCAGATGATGAAACAAAGGGTGAGGCAGATACCCATGAAGCTGAATCCAATGCCTTAACGCAATATGCGGTGAATTTAAATGATAAGGCGGCGGCTGATAAAATCGATCCTTTAATTGGCCGTGATGCTGAGGTTGACCGTACCATTCAAATTCTATGCCGCAGATCAAAGAATAACCCGCTTTATGTTGGCGATCCTGGTGTTGGTAAAACAGCGATTGCCGAAGGCCTTGCCAGACGTATCCATGAAGGTGATGTGCCAGATGTGTTAAAACAGGCGGTCATTTATTCACTTGATATGGGTCAACTTTTGGCTGGCACACGCTATCGTGGTGATTTTGAAGAACGCCTTAAGGCTGTGATGAAACAAATTGCCGATAATGATCAGGCTATTTTGTTCATTGATGAAATTCATACCATCATTGGCGCAGGCTCAACTTCTGGCGGGGCAATGGATGCGTCTAATTTGTTAAAGCCTGCTTTGCAAGATGGCACATTGCGTTGCATTGGATCGACCACTTATAAAGAATATCGCGGTTATTTTGAAAAAGACCGCGCGCTTGTCAGACGCTTTCAGAAAATTGATGTGCCAGAGCCAAGCGTGCCTGATACCATTAAAATTCTAAACGGGTTAAAGTCACGATATGAAGCGCATCATAGCATCCGTTTTTCATCAGCCGCGATTAAAACAGCGGTGGAATTGGCAGCGCGTTATATCAATGACCGCAAATTGCCAGATAAGGCGATTGATGTGATTGATGAGACCGCGGCGGCGCAAAATTTGCTTGCCCCATCACGTCGCAAACAATTAATCGGCCAAAAAGAAATCGAGGCAACCATTGCGACGATGGCGCGAATTCCATCAAAGCATGTCAGCCGTGATGATAAACAAGCCCTTGCCAATTTGGAAACCGATCTAAAGCGCATGGTTTTTGGTCAAGATAACGCCATCACAGCTTTGGCATCTGCGATTAAATTATCGCGTGCTGGTTTGCGTGAACCTGAAAAGCCAATTGGTAATTATCTGTTCTCAGGCCCAACAGGCGTTGGCAAAACAGAAGTGGCAAAACAGCTATCTGAAACTTTGGGTGTCAAGCTTGTGCGTTTCGATATGTCGGAATATATGGAACGTCATACCGTATCCCGCCTAATCGGTGCCCCTCCAGGCTATGTTGGCTTTGATCAAGGCGGCTTATTAACAGATGCCATTGATCAAAACCCGCATGCTGTCTTATTGCTTGATGAGATTGAAAAAGCGCATCCTGATTTATTTAACTTGCTGTTGCAGGTGATGGATCATGGCAAATTAACAGACTCAAATGGTAAATCTGTTGATTTCCGCAATGTGATCTTAATCATGACCACCAATGCTGGCGCGGCTGAGATGTCAAAACAAGCCATTGGCTTTGGCAGAGGCAATAAAACAGATGCAGATAGCGATGCCATCGAACGCACCTTTACGCCTGAATTCCGCAACCGTCTTGATGCGATTATCCCATTTGCGGCCTTGCCAAATGATGTCGTGCGTCTGGTTGTTGATAAATTTGTGATGCAGCTCGAAATGCAGCTTGCCGATCGGTCTGTTGAAATTGAACTTGATGCTGCAGCACGTGATTGGTTGGCTGAAAAAGGGTATCATGCGGCTTATGGTGCACGGCCATTGGCACGGGTGGTACAAGAGCATATCAAAAAGCCATTGGCAGAGATGATGTTATTTGGCGATCTGACAGATGGTGGCTTGGCCAAAGTCACTTTGAAAGATGATGAGATCATCGTTACATCAGTGCCAGCACAGCCAAAGGGCAAATCTAAATCTGGTCCTAAATCTGGTCCTAAATCTGGCCCAAAATCCCGTAAATCTGAAACAGTGTAATTACGGGGCGAGGCGATAGGGGCTGAAGCGGCGGATTTCCTCTGCTTCAGCGATCACCGCTTTATCTTCTGCTTGCAAAAAGCGGGCAACCGCATCTGAAAACCCATCATGTTGCAGATAATGCGCCGAATAGGTCAGAACAGGCACATAGCCGCGCTGTACCTTATGCAATCCTTGCGCACCTGCTTCGACGCGAGCTAAGCCTGTGGCAATGGCATGATCAATGGCTTGGTAATAACAAGTCTCAAAATGCAAATTCGGGATATCAACAAGCGCGCCCCAATTGCGGCCATATAAACAAGTGCCTGATGATAAATTCAACGCGCCAGCAATAATATCGCCGTCTTTTTGTGCAAGCACCAATACGATCTGATTTGATAAATAAGTGCCAATGCCATCAAAAAAAGCGCGGTTTAAATAGGCGCCGCCCCATTTTTTATCAATTGTTGCCAGATAGAATTCATAGAACTTATCCCAATGTGCGGGCGTGATCTCATCTCCTGTTAAACGTAAAAATGTGACGCCATGGTCAGCTAAGCTGGCACGTTCTTTGCGAATATTCTTGCGTTTTCGTGATGATAAGGCAGATAGGAAGTCATCAAAACTTTGATAGCCCTGATTATGCCAATGAAATTGCACACCTGTTCTGATTTGCCAGCCTGCTTCTTGAAAGGCGGTTTTATCGTGATCATCAAGAAAGGTGACATGCGCAGATGATAGCGCAAGCTCATCTGTGACAGCACGCAGGCCCGCAATCAAAGCCGCTTTGGCTTCATCATTTTTTGAAAGAATGCGTGGGCCAGGCACTGGGGTAAAGGGAATCGCACTCAATAATTTGGGATAGTAGCGTCCGCCAGCACGTTCAAACCCATTGGCCCAGCTATGATCAAACACATATTCACCATAAGAATGATATTTTAAATAACATGGCATCGCGCCTTGCAATGTGCCATCCTCATCTTTGGCCAAAAGATGATAGACATCCCAGCCGCTATCACCGCCAACAGAGCTGCTTTCTTCAAGCGCACGCAAAAACCCATGTGAGGTAAAAGGATTATCATCGCGCCGCAAATCATCCCATTCTTGGGCAGGAAGCGCTGAAATGTGTTTTTGTGTTTCAATAATCATAAATATGGATCACTAAAAAAGGCCCCAACGGCTGTAATATGGCGTGGGGCCCTGTGACTTCAAGCGTCTATCGCTTTGTTTTATTATGATTTCAAAGCAAAGATCGCTTCTACTTCAACACATACGCCGCGTGGTAAGGCATTGGTGCCAACCGCAAAGCGCGCATGTTGTCCTGCGTCACCAAACACCTCAGCCATCAAATCAGAGGCGCCATTGATCACTTCAGGATGGTTGGTGAAATCGCTGGCGCAAGCCACAAAGCCACCCAATTTTACAACCTGTTCAATTTGTGAAAGATCGCCGCCTGTTGCCGCATGGGCTTGTGCCAAAATATTCAAACCGCACGTGCGCGCTTCTTCTATTGCTTGGTCTAAGGTAACGCTCTCACCAACTTTGCCAATATATTTGGCTTTGCCATCAATAAAAGGCACTTGGCCAGAGATGAATAATAAATGGCCTGTGCGCACATATGGCACATAATTAGCGGCTGGGGCAGGGGCTGCTGGTAATGTGATTCCTAAGGCAGCAAGACGGTCTGAGATCGGGTTTGACATAATATCTATCCTATGAAGCAAAAGATAACATGAAAGAGGTAAACAGCTTTGTATTTGAAGGCAAATAAAGGTCTTTGTCCAGTCAGTTTATGGGATAGGGGGTATAGGGGCTGTTTGCCGCAAAGATAACAAAAAGCCCCTGCCATAAATATCGCAATGACAGGGGCTTTTTTTGCTATTTTAGGGGCTTGCCTTAGCTGCAGCCTGTGGTCGACCCACAAGTGTTACATTTCAAGCAAGTGCCATTTCTGACCAAAGTGAAGTTCTGGCATTCAGGACAGCTTTCGCCTTCATAGCCCTGCATCTTGGCTTGTTGCACCTGTGTGCTTTTTGATGTCGCAGCGCTTGAGACAACGGCAGCTGTTTCAACAGCGGCGGTTGCCACAGAAGCAGGGGCAACTGATGGTGCCAAAGCGGTTGTGGCTTGTGGGGCTTCTGCAACAGCGGCTGACCCCTCATTAGAATAGACCACCAAGCCTTGCTTGCGGATAAAGCCGCGGCTTGTCACTTTGTTCAACAGCTCAGATTGCGCTTCGCCTGTGCCAGTTGTGCTTGTATCCAGATCTTCTTTGGATACATGACCCAAATCATGACGATCAAGATAAGACACAGCCAATTCACGGAATGTGTAATCAAGGATGGATGTTGCCATCTTGATTGCATCATTGCCTGTCACAATGCCTTGTGGCTCAAAGCGTGTGAATGTGAACGCTTCCACATATTCTTCTAGTGGCACACCATATTGCAGGCCAATAGAAACAGCGATGGCAAAATTATTCATCAATGAACGGAAGGCGGCGCCTTCTTTATGCATATCGATGAAGATTTCACCCAAACGACCATCTTCATATTCGCCTGTGCGCAGATAGACCTTATGCCCGCCAACTGTGGCTTTTTGTGTATAGCCTTTGCGGCGTTGTGGCAGTTTTTCACGTTCTGTCTGTGCAATGATACGCTCTACGATTTTTTCAACCATTTGCGGCACGGCGGCTGCTTGTGGCTGTGCGCTCAACGCTTCTGCATCATCATCTTCATCTTCGACCAAGGCAGAAGACAGAGGCTGGCTAAGCTTTGAGCCATCGCGGTAAAGGGCATTGGCCTTAAGGCCAAGACGCCATGACAGCATATAGGCCTCGCCACATTCATGCACTTCGGCATCATTTGGCATATTAATGGTCTTTGAAATCGCACCAGAGATGAAAGGCTGTGAGGCCGCCATCATGGTGATATGGCTATCAACTGACAAGAAACGCTTGCCAATACGCCCACATACATTCGCACAATCAAAGATTGGCAGATGCTCTTCTTTCAAATGCGGTGCCCCTTCAAGGGTCATCGCACCACATACATGGATGTTGGCAGCTTCAATTTCATCTTTGCTAAAGCCTAAGGCTTCAAGCATGTTGAAATTAAAGTCATTTAACTGCTCATCAGAGAACCCAAGGGTATCACGACAGAAATCATCACCCAATGTGAAACGGTTAAAGGCAAATTTCACATCAAAAGCATTTTCCAATGCAGGTGCCAATGCCGCCAATTGTGCCTCACCAAAGCCTTTATCTTTCAAAGCATTGATTGAGATCGCCTGACAATTTTCAAGATTGCCATGACCCACCGCATATTTGGTGATGTCTTGCTGTTCAGCTTCGCCATAGCCAAGACGTGTCAGAGCTTCTGGCACCACACGGTTGATGATTTTGAAATAACCACCACCAGCTAGTTTTTTGAATTTCACAATCGCGAAATCTGGCTCAATGCCTGTTGTGTCACAATCCATAACCAAGCCAATTGTGCCTGTTGGGGCAATCACAGTTGATTGGGCATTGCGATAGCCATGCTTTTCCCCAAGACGTAATGCCTCATCCCATGCTGTTTTTGCCGCATCGACAAGACCAGCTTCAGGGCAATTATCAGCATCAAGAGGCACAGGCAAAACAGATAGGCCTTCATAACCTGTCTTTTCTGAATGGGCGGCTCTGCGGTGGTTACGCATCACACGAAGCATATTATCCGCATTTTCTTCATATCTTGGGAAAGCGCCAATTTCTGAGGCGATTTCTGCAGATGTAGCGTAAGAGCGGCCTGTCATTACAGCTGTAATGGCACCACATAAAGCGCGGCCTTCATCTGAATCATAAGAATAACCAGATGCCATTAACAAACCGCCAATATTGGCAAAGCCCAAGCCCAATGTGCGATAATCATAAGAGCCTTGGGCAATTTCGCGTGATGGGAATTGTGCCATCATCACAGAAATTTCAAGTGCCAAAGTCCATAGACGAACCGCATATTCAAACCGTTCAATGTCAAATGAGCCATCTTCATGTCTGAATTGCATCAAGTTCAATGATGCCAAGTTACAGGCTGTGTCATCCAAGAACATATATTCTGAACAAGGGTTTGACGCATTAATACGACCGCCTGATGGGCATGTATGCCATTCATTAATGGTGGTGTCATATTGCAGACCTGGATCAGCACAAGCCCAAGCAGCATGCGCGATTTTTTCCCATAATTCAGCTGCGTTAACACGCTTGGCAACTTTGCCATCAATGCGCTGGATCAAATCCCAATCACTGCCTTTTTCAACAGCGTTTAAGAAGTCATTTGTCACACGCACAGAGTTATTTGAGTTCTGACCAGCGACTGTTAAATAAGCTTCTGAATCCCAATCGGTATCATAGGTTTTGAAATCAATTTCGGTAAAGCCTTGCTTGGCAAATTGAATCACACGCTGAATGTAATTTTCTGGCACCATATCGCGGCGCGCTGAAATGATTGCTTTTTTCAGATCTTTATTCTCGCGTGGGTTAAAGGCCTCTTCACCGTCAATCGCACCACAAGCTGCCATCACGGCATTCATATGCTTTTGCGTGATCTTTGACCCTGCAACCAAAGCGGCAACCTTTTGTTCTTCAACCACTTTCCAATCGATATATTCTTCGATATCTGGGTGGTCGATATCCACGGTAACCATTTTCGCGGCACGACGTGTTGTACCGCCTGACTTAATCGCGCCAGCCGCACGGTCGCCAATTTTCAAGAAGCTCATCAAACCTGATGATTTGCCGCCCCCTGATAGGCCTTCGCCACTGCCACGCAAGCGAGAGAAATTTGATCCTGTGCCAGAGCCATATTTGAACAAGCGGGCTTCACGAACCCACAAATCCATAATGCCGCCTTCATTCACCAAATCATCATTCACAGATTGGATAAAACAGGCATGTGGCTGTGGATGTTCATAAGATGATTTTGAACGCACCATCTTGCCTGACTCAAAGTCCACATAATGGTGGCCCTGGCTTGGGCCATCAATCCCATAGGCCCAATGTAGGCCTGTATTAAACCATTGTGGTGAATTTGGCGCTGCCATCTGAAGTGCCAACATGGCACACATTTCATCATAATAAGTACGTGCATCTGCCTCTGAGCTGAAATATCCCCCTTTCCAGCCCCAATAGGTCCATGTGCCTGCCAAGCGGTGATAGACCTGCTTTGCAGATGTCTCACCGACATAGCGGTCTTCCTCTGGCAAGCTTTTCAGTGCTTTATCATCAGCCTTAGAGCGCCATAGAAATGATGGTACATCATTTTCTTCGACTTTTACCAAGGCCGCTGGCACGCCAGCTTTTCGGAAATATTTTTGCGCCAAAATATCGGCGGCAACTTGTGAGAATTGTTCTGGAACTTCAATATTCTCTGCTCGGAATACGATCGTGCCATCTGGATTTTTAATCTCGCTCGTTGCTGAGCGGAAGTTAATTGCGGAAAAGGGGTCCCGTCCTTCCGTTGTGTGCCGTCTTTCAAAACGCATGTTATTCCTCGTTACGTACCATTATGAATTGTTATTTTTTCGTGACTTAGCGTCCATTATTAACCTAGTGCCACACCATATGTTGTGGTGCTAGACTTCAATGCTACATGATATGGGGGGTCTTGCAAAGGCAAATGCCACATTTTTGACAAATTTTTTTTCGGTTTTCGCCAAAATTTTTATTGACAATTCTAAGGCTGAAAACTGGCCTCATTTTACCATTTCATCAGCGACAAGAGTGGGGGGCATGGCTTGCATTTTTGTGCCGTTGCAGATAAAACGAAAAGACAATTGTAAAAGCCGTGACGATGGCCCCTAAAAAGCCGTCACCATTCGGCACTATATACCACAAAGCTTGCGGTAAAATCGGCAAGCAATGCGGTCAAGTTCGGGGATTAAGATGAAGCTGATTTCAACTTTCTTTATCAAATTAAGTGCAAAGCGTGTCGGCTCAGACAGCTTTGGCAACACCTATTATGAAAAGCAGGTTAAACATGCACCTCGCCCGAAACGCTTTGTGATATATAAGGGCGCAACCGAAGCCTCTAAAGTGCCTGCGGATTGGCATGGCTGGTTGCATTATACCGAAGCAACACCGCCGCCTGAAGGGGGCTACGACAAGGCAGATTGGCAAAGTGATCATTTGCCAAATCTGACAGGCACAAAATTTGCTCATCGCCCAAAAGGCCATGTGTTAAAGGGCGGCAAGCGTGCCCCATCAACAGGTGATTATGAGGCTTGGACCCCATAAGCCTAGAGACCGCCTACATCAGGAAAGCTGGCTTTGGTTCAGATCAGAGATAAAGAAAGACTGTTATGCAACGTAATATGATTGAAACTGTGATGGGTGCTGTTGTGTTGGTTGCTGCTGCGTTTTTTGGCTATGTGGCCTATAAAGCAGCTGATATCTCTGCCAGCACTGGTTATCAAATCGAAGCCGAATTTGGCAATGTCTCTGGCTTGTCTGTTGGTGATGATGTGATGATGGCTGGCATTAAGATCGGCACAGTCACAGGCAGTTACCTTGATAAGGACAGCTATGGCGCGCGCGTGATGATGAGCATCGAAGATAGCTTGGCTTTGCCAGATGATTCGTCTGCGCGTATCACAGCCTCTTCTTTGCTAGGCGGCAATTATCTTGAGATTATGCCAGGGTTTTCAGATGATATGCTGGCCGCTGGTGATGTGATCTATGACACAAGAGATCCTGTCAGCTTAACCGATCTATTAGGAAAATTTGTATTTTCCGGCTCAGAAGATGCCGAATAAGATCAAAGCATTTATTGCCTTATCCTTGTTCTTTTATGGGATCAGCATCCCTGCGGCTTTTGCTGCAACATGGCTTGATTCTCAGAGCGCCCAATTGCAAACACTTGATAAAATCACCGCGCGTATTTCGTCGTTAGATGTCACGCTCAACAACCCCGAACGGTTTGGCACGCTTGAAATATTAGTTGAAAGATGTGCGTATCGCCCGCCAGAAGAGCCGCCAGAAAATGCCGCTTTTATCAAAGTGCGTGATGTTGGTCATGATGTCACACGCGCGCCTGAAGTGGTCTTTGAAGGTTGGATTTTTTCTTCCAGCCCCTCAGTCTCAGGTCTTGAACATGCGGTTTATGATGTCACTTTGATCGCTTGTGCAAAATGATCAACCATCATTTCCTCATTCAAAGATAGGTGCAAATCGGCTGTTATTTGCAACGCATCATTAAGCTGTGTTTGAAACTCTGATTTTGGGATTTCAATCAGGCCAAATTGGCGCAAATGATCATTGCCAAATTGGGCGTCAAGCAACTGAAACCCACCATAATGCAAGCGCATCATCAAATGGGCCAGTGCGATTTTAGATGCATTTGGCACATGGGAAAACATTGATTCCCCAAAAAAGACAGACCCTAATTTCAGCCCATAAAGCCCGCCTACCAATTGCGTGTCATCCCAAATTTCGACACTATGCGCAAATCCCATGGCGTGAAGCGCGACAAATAATTCAATGATGGTGCTGTTAATCCAGCTATCATCTCTTTTCACGGTGATTTTGGCGCATTCACTAATGACTTGGTGAAAGGCTGTGTTATAGCGCACATCAAAGCGCGCTTGCTTGACCTGTCGCCATAATCGTTTTGGGATATGTGGCGGTGTGATGGGGATGATGCCACGCAGGACGGGCTCAAAGAAATGGATCTCAGGATCATCCTTTGTCATCGCCATAGGGAAGACGCCGATGCTATAGGCTTTGATCAGCGTCTCTGGACTAAAATGATAAGTGGCTGGCGGTTTTTCGGCCATGGGCCTCACATTCACTGTTGTAATCTATTGCCGCAAACCACATTGGCATCACTTGTCAGATGATAAAAACTCTTCTTCTAACCAGCGAATAGAATAGCTGCCATCATGAATGGCTGGCGCATCTACCAACTTGCGGTGCAAATCCAATGTGGTCGGGATTGGTTCGATGATAAATTCATCTAATGCCAATTTTAGGCGTGCCAAACAATGATCTCTATTCCTGCCATAGACAATCAGCTTGGCCACCAGTGAATCATAATAAGGTGGCACAGAATAACCACTATAAAGCGGTGATTCGATACGGATGCCAGGGCCTCCTGAAGGATGGAATGTCGACACTTTGCCAGGTGTTGGCATAAAGGTTTCAGGATGTTCAGCGTTAATGCGGCATTCAATGGCGTGACCTTCAAATGTCACCTCATCTTGGGTAAAGCTGATCGGATTGCCTGCCGCGATGCTGATTTGTTCTTGCACAAGGTCAACGCCTGTGATGGCTTCTGTAATCGGATGCTCTACCTGAAGGCGTGTGTTCATTTCAATAAAGAAGAACTCGCCATCTTGATACAGGAATTCCATTGTGCCAACGCCAAGATATCCCATATCGCGTGTCGCTTTGGCGGCGATTTCCCCAATATTATGACGTGCCGCTTCATCCAAAATTGGCGACGGGGCTTCTTCAAATAATTTTTGATGGCGGCGCTGGATTGAACATTCGCGTTCACCCAAATGCACCGCATTACCATGAGAATCGCCAATCACTTGGATTTCGATATGGCGTGGATTATCCAAATACCGTTCAAGATAGACGGTATCATCACCAAAGGCCGCTTTGGCTTCAGAACGCGCAGATGAAAAGGCTTCTTGCAGCTGATCAGCTGATTCTGCCACTTTCATACCACGGCCACCGCCGCCAGATGCCGCTTTGACCAATAACGGAAAACCAATGCCTTTGGCCAATTCTTGCGCTTCTTCAATGGTGTGAACCGCACCAGGGGAGCCTGGCACCAGAGGCAAGCCTGCTTTTTCAGCTGTGATTTTGGCTTCGACCTTGTCACCCATAGAGCGGATATGCGGGGTATCAGGGCCAATAAAGGTCAGCCCATGCGCCTTAACCATCTCTGCAAAATCAGCGTTTTCAGATAAAAAACCAACGCCAGGGTGCAAGGCATCACATCCTGTAATGGCTGCCGCCGTCAGAATGGCTGGAATATTCAAATAAGAGTCAGCCGCGGCTGGTCCCCCAATACAAACCGATTCATCTGCCAATCTGACAGGCATAGAATTGGCATCAGCGGTTGAATGCACCACCACTGTCGGAATGCCCATTTCCTTACAGGCGCGCAATACACGAAGCGCAACATCACCTCTATTGGCGATCAGGATTTTCTTAAACATAACAATGTCACCCTGAACTATTATTCAACCACAACCAACAGCTGATCAAATTCAACTGGCGTTGCGTTGCTGCATGCGATGTGTTTCACGGTACCAGCCGCAGGGGCTGAGATGGTATTCATCACTTTCATCGCTTCAATAATGCACAAGGTTTGGCCTTTTGTGACTTTATCACCAACGGCAATAAAGGCAGGTGCGCCAGGTTCCGCGCTTTCATAATAGGTGCCGACCATGGGTGATTTTACCGCCCCAGGGTGGCTGGCAAAATCATTTTGAGCAGGCGCATCATCAGCTGGTGCCGCAGATGCAGCAGGTGCAGGTGCCGCAGGGGCCGCAGCTGCCATTGGGGCAGGCGCCGCGCCAGCCACCACAGTTTGTGTCGCTGGTGTGCGTGATACCCGAATAGAAAGCGCATCTGTTTCAAGTTCAATATCAGTCAGATTCTTATCATCTAGAATGCTTGCAAGCTCATTTGTCAAAGTTGCTTCTTTTGACATTGCTGCCTTGCTTTTATCCTTGCTGCTCATCCCTTTGAATCTCCTCTGGTTACCTATCTTTTGATATAAGAAAACTTGTCTATTTGGTTATTGTTTTTGGCTTAGATTTTCATGAACAGCGGTGATGGCTGCTGCATAGCTTGCGGCGCCAAAGCCGCTGATGACCCCAGTTACAACCCCTGCCAATAAAGATTTGTGGCGGAAATCATCCCGTTTATACACATTGGAAATATGCACCTCAACGGATATGCCGTTAAACATAGCAAGCGCATCTCGCAACGCAACCGATGTATGGGTATAGGCCGCAGCGTTAAAGATGATGGCATCATAAGTGCCAATGGCCTGTTGAATAAGAGTGACAAGCGTGCCTTCATCATTTGATTGCTGGCATGTCACCTCAAGCCCAAGCGCCTTGCCTCTTTTGACACAATCCGCCTCAATCATCGCCAAGGTGGTTGTGCCATATAAATCAGGCTCTCTTGTGCCAAGCATATTTAGATTAGGTCCATTAAGGACTAAAATTGATTTCGTCTGTGTCATGGCGTCATCTTATCTTTTCACAAATGCAATTGCTATTAAAAACCGTTATCATCACGGCTTGCCTATCGTCGTTCGTGATTTAAGAATTTCCTTTTTCGCGTTCTTGCGCAATGATCGTCAGAATCTCTTCAGCACTGATCGCCCCTGGGATCATTTGTTTGCCAATGACCAAGGCAGGTGTGCCAGATACTTCCATCGCTTCTGCCGCTGTTCTTGTGCGGGCAATAATGGCATCCACTTCTGGCAGTCCCATATCAGCTTGCAGGCGTGTGGTATCCAAACCCGCATTGCCCGCGACTTCCATAATAGAGTCAAGCGAAACAGACCCACGCCATGTCATCATACCAATATGAAACGCCTCGAATTTGCCTTGCATATGGGCGGCAATCGCAGCTCTCGCAGCTTCAACAGATGATTGTGCCAAGATCGGATATTCTTTCAGTGTCAATCGCACCTTATCATCTGCCTCTAAGACTTTTTGCAATTCGCCAAAGACCCGCTTGCAATAGCCGCAATTATAATCTGAGAATTCGTAGATTGTAATATCAGCCGTCTTGCCCGAGCCCATAAAGGGATCACCAGCATCATTTTTTACAAGTGAAAAGCCAGCTTCGCGGCGTTCCATCACTTCGCGTTCTGCAAGAGCGATCAACGCCTCGCGCACCACCTCTGGATTGGCTTTGATATAAGCTTCAAACAGCGCGTTTAATTCTGTTTTTTCAGCGTTTGAAAAATCAGCTTTCGCCACCTGTATCGCGGCTGTCATTCCTAAAATCAAAATGGCCACATATTTCAGGTATGATTTGGCAAGTGATGTCATGTCTTTGTAATCCTTTTCACTTATGTCTGAGGCATAATGTGTTATGGGCTCTGTTTGTCCTGATTACATGATATAGCGAAATTGCACCATCAATTCAAATAGCCAAGATGCCAAGATCACAGAAAAAGAGGCAAAAATTTCAAATGGTGAATAACCACGTCTAATGCCCTGTCTAATCTTGTCTTTGGTCTAATCTTGTCTTTGGTCTAATCTTGGCCTTGGTCTAGTCTTGGTATCGGTCTAGTCTTGTCTTTGGTCTAGTCTAGGCCTTGCAGAGAAAATAAAATATCATTGGCATAATTGCGCACTTCATCAGACACATCATCATGTGACAAGGCGCGGTTGGCCATTTGTTTGGCACGTTGTTTGTCACCACGCAATACCGCTTCATTGGCCAATGCCAGGTCAGCGGCAGCAATATTGCCGCCTCGACCTAGCGCAATGGCAAGTTGGCGATATAAAAAGGCCCAATTTCGCTCACCATTTATCGCGCGTTGAAACGCTTGTGCGGCTTGCTCATAAGAGGCCGCATTGCCGCTATCAGCATCTGCCAAAAAGGCCTTGCCAAGGCCAAATTCCACCAATGGCCCTGGGTCAGATGTCAAGGCAGCTTGATAGGACGCAATCGCCTGTTGTGCTTTTTGGCGTGATAAAAATATATCCCCAAGAAATTCATGGAAATAGGCATCATCAGGATAGGTTGTGATCAGATCTGTCATGATCTGTTCTGCTTGCTCCAAACTGCCTCTGCGGTAATGGGCTATGGCCGCGCGATAGGCGTTGGTTGCAGAATCAAATTGTGGCCAATCAGCGTCATTTTGTGATGTTTTGATGTCTCTTAAGGTTTGGGCAGGTGGCAGGCTATAGGCTTTGACCTTGCCAATGATGCGCGCTAGCTTTGCGCGGTGATCTTTTGTGATGCCAGGGCTGTCATGGCCGTGATCACGAATATGATCTTCAAACACCATCAAACGCGCGCCTGCACCTGGGTGGGTGCGGTAATAATCTGATTGCCGTGATTCAGGCAAGGCCCGTTCACCTGTTAGGCGGCGCATGAAATCAGCCATGCCGCTTGCTGAAATATCTTGGGCATCTAAGATTTTTAACGCCCATTCATCTGCCACCGATTCATCATAACGTGATGTGGTCAAATAATTGCGGTTTGCCCGATCCATGCCGCCAAGGGCAACACCCAATGCCGCATCACCTGACGCCCCAGATGCCGCGACAGCGGCGGCGGCAAATGTGGCAAGCGTCGATGTTAAATTGGCTTGGGCAAAGGCTTCGGCGCGGCGCGGCGCATGACCCGCGGCAAGATGGCCGATTTCATGTGCCAATACGCCCAAAATTTCTTCTGGTGATTTGGCTTTGGTCAATAATCCCGTATGCACATAAACCGTAAGCCCGCCCATCACAAAAGCATTATAGCTTTGATTAGATACCACTCTGATCTCGATCGCGCGCAAACCGGCTTCTTTGGCAAGTGGCCATGCCAAGGCTTCAAGCTCTGTTTCGATTTCATGATCTCTAATCAAGGTCGCATGCGCAGGCAAGCCAATGGTTGAAATAACCATAATCACAGACCATAGAAAAAAACCAAGGCCACGCGAAAAAAGTCGGTTATTTGTGAATATTAGATTTTTCATGGGTTAATCTGTCTAAAAAGGTATGTTTTCACAATTTTATTCGAAAATTTTAATAAAAAATTAATATTTATTTCATAAAAGTCATTTGACCATCTTCAAAAAATGGTGTTTGAGAGATAGCCTCTTTGGACACTATGTCCTGATAGCGAGATAATCTATCGTCCACTTGGCCATAAGATTATGTCATAAATGTAACAAAATTTTGCCTGATAGCGAATGATAATTGACTGACCAGATGAATAAGATACCTGGTGTGATGGGTATCTTTTTTTATTTTCTATATGTTTTTCAGAACGGAACCATCCGATGATTAAACCCTCAAAGAGATCTAAAATCCCGCCCTTTCTTGCGTTAGAGAATTTGCAAAAGGCAAAAGCGCTGGAAGAAAAGGGCGCGTCTATCATTCATCTAGAAATTGGCCAACCATCATCGCCAGCACCAAAGATTGTAATACAAGCACTTGCTGATGCGTTATCTGACCCAGAGGCGCATGGCTATACTGTGCCGCAAGGTCTGCCAGAGTTACGAGATGCGATATCACATCATTATAAAACGACTTATGATTATGCCTTAACGCCTGATGATATCGCTGTCACAGTGGGGTCTTCAACGGCCTTTGCCTTGGCGTTTATGGCGGCGTTTGATGAAGGTGATTGCATTGCTTTGCCAACGCCAGGCTATCCAGCTTATCGCAATTTGATGATGGCAATGGGCATTACGCCTGTCGCATTGCCAGCGCGCGCTGAGCAGGGCTGGATGCCAAGCTTAAAAGAGATGGAAAAATGGGATAAATTGCCAGATGGTTTGATTGTTGCAAGCCCTCATAACCCAACAGGTGTTATTTTAACAAATGATCAATTAAAAGAGATCTGCCATTGGTGTGATGTTAATCAGGTACGCTTAATCTCAGATGAGATTTATCATGGTCTGAGTTATGATAAGCCCACCACAACAGCAGCGCATCATACAGATAACGCCTTTATTATCTCTGGCTTTTCGAAATATTTTTCGATGACAGGCTGGCGTCTTGGGTGGATGGTTATGCCGAAAGATTTGCAAGATACCATTTCTAGTTTGATTGCGAATCTGTATATTTCTGCGCCAACCCCAAATCAAATAGGTGCGATCAAAGCCTTTGCCGCCAAAGAAGAGCTTGATGTGAATTTACAAAGATATCAGGTCAATCGTGATATTTTACTTAAGGGGTTGTCGCCCAAATTTTTGGGAAATGCCGCACCAGCAGATGGCGCCTTTTATCTATATGCTGATGTCAGCGCGCTGACCAATAACAGCATGGAATTTGCTGATGAGTTGCTAGAGCATACAGGAGTGGCGGTAACCTCAGGCATGGATTTTGACAAAGAGCAGGGGCGTTTTTACGTGCGCCTATCCTTTGCTGGCAGTACCGAGGATATGCATGAGGCGGTGCAGCGCATTAACCATTATGTTGACGGCATTCTGCCAAAGGCGATGCCATAACAAGGCGCAATGCCTGATAAAATAGCCTCTCATAAAAAAGGCACCGTGGTGCCTTTTTTTCCTGATCATTATCTGGTTTTACCGCCTTGCGGGCTTTGCAAGACGCTAGCGTGACCACCAGCCTTTTTTCGGCTTGGCTGGCGCGCTGTCACCGCCCACTTCCACCACATCAACAGGGGTTGATGAAATCGGCTCACGCCCTGAGCTTGCCTCAGCTTTTGCCTCAGCTGGAGCTGAGCTTGTTTTTGCCGCTTTCTTGGCGGCCTTTTTCGCTGATTTCTTAACCGCTTTTTTGGCTGCTTTCTTCTTCACGGCTTTTTTGGCCTGTGGTGCTGCGCCATCAGCGTCTGTGGCAAGCTCTGTCTTTTCCTTGACCTCATTGCCATCTGCATCTGTGGCATTTTTGGCTGATTTTTTTGCCGCTTTTTTCGCTGTCTTCTTTGCCGCTTTTTTGGCTGATTTTTTGCCTTTGGCTGTGTCAGTCGGTTTTTCAGCCTTTTCTTTTGGCTGATTTACCGCATCCTCAGCGGCCTGATTATCTGAAGAGTGGGCTTCTGAAGATTGGGCCTCTGAAGATTGGGCCTCTGCGACGGCTTCAGATGATTTGCCTCTGCCTCTGCCACGTGAACGGCGTCTTTTGGATTTGCCGCTTTTGGCTTCATTCTCGTCATTGCCTTCAGGGGCATCAGCCTGTTCCGTGCCTTCTACATCATCTGTATTCTGGCCCTCTGTTGAGGCATTTTGTGCTTCCTCTGAGATGCCATCTTGATCTTGATTGCGTTTTTTACGACGTCTGCCACCGCGTCTGCCACGGCGACGTCTTTTATTGCCATCTTCTTTGTCATCGTCACTATCTGATGGCGAGTCTGATGCCTGATTATTTGGCACATTATCCGCTTGTTGCTCTTGTTTTTGCTGGTTCTTATTGCGGCGGTTTTGCTGATTATTATTGTTGTTGTTTTGGCCATTATTATTTTGGCCATTATTAATATTATTATTATGGCCAGATTGTTTCACACGACCACCAATCCGATATTCCAATGTGCTGAGATGCGCATCGGCTTCGATGATGATTGTGATATTATAATGCGCTTCAATATCGGCGATTGAGGCCCGTTTATGGTTCAGCAAATAAACCGCAATTTCGCTGTTCATTGTGATTTCAAATGGCCCATCCTTATGACGTTCTGCTTCTTGTTCAAGGACACGAAGCATTTGCAAGGCAGATGAATTGATCGAACGGACGCGGCCTGTGCCTTCGCAATGGGGACAAGTGTGGCTCACTGTCTCGACAAGAGACGGGCGTAGTCTCTGGCGCGACATTTCCAACAAGCCGAAATGGCTGATATGGCCTACTTGGATACGCGCGCGGTCATTGCGCACCGCATCTTTTAGGCGTCTTTCAACCGCATTTTGGTTGCGGTTTTCTTCCATATCAATGAAATCAATGACAATCAGGCCAGATAGGTCACGCAATTTTAATTGACGCCCCACTTCTTCAGCCGCTTCAAGATTGGTTTTCAACGCGGTTTCTTCGACATTGCGTTCTTTGGTGGCTTTACCAGAGTTCACATCAATCGCAACCAAAGCTTCTGTTTGATTGATCACAAGATAACCACCAGATTTTAGCGTCACATCAGATTGATAAACCCCTTCCAACTGCTCTTCGATATTATAGCGTTGGAACAAATGCGGTTGCTCTTCATATTTTACAACCTTTTTGGCATGGGAAGGGATCAGCATTTTCATCTGCAATTTGGCTTGCTTATACGCTTCTTCCCCTTCGACAATGACCTCTTCAATGTCATTGGTATAGACATCGCGAATGGCTTTTTTCACCAATGCGCCTTCTTCATGGATCAGATTTGGCGCTTCTGATTCAAGCGTTTTGGTGCGGATGCCGTCCCATAATTTTGCCAAATAGGCATAATCACGCTTGATTTCTGTTTTGGTTCTTTTGGCACCAGCGGTTCTGGCGATTACCGCCATGCCTTCTGGCACATCCAAATCTTCGATGATGGTCTTTAATCTTTTGCGATCAGCTGAGTTCACAATTTTACGTGAGACACCGCCGCCTCGATTGGCATTTGGCATTAACACGCAATACCGACCTGCCAAGGATAAATAGGTTGTCAGGGCCGCACCCTTATTGCCACGTTCTTCTTTGACGACTTGCACTAATAGAATTTGCTTGCGGGCGATCACTTCTTGAATGCGATATCGACGTGAATAGGCTTTATGCGAGCGGCGTGGCTGTTCCACATCATCTTCACCGCCTAATGTTTCAGGCCCGCTTTGCTTGGCCTCACCCTCATCTTGAATGGCAACATCATCATCAGAAGCGGCATCATTTTTTTCCGCCTCGTCAGCTCTCATTTCATCGCCCTCAGCATCGCTCGCGTCTGTTTCAGCGTCTTCTCTGGCAGCTTCTTCTTCGATCATCTCTCTGTCTTCGACAGGGATGCGGTAATAATCTGGGTGGATTTCGCTAAAGGCAAGAAAGCCTTGGCGGTTGCCGCCATATTCGACAAAGGCTGCCTGCAGGGATGGCTCAACGCGCGTTACCCGTGCAAGATAGACATTGCCTTTTAACTGGCTTTGAAAGGTGTTTTCGTAATCAAATTCTTCGATGCGGTTATTATTAAGAAGGGCAACTCTCGTTTCTTCTGGTTGATGGGCATCGATAAGTAATTTTTTTGTCATAAGTCAGGATCCCTAAATCTGAAGCATGCACATCAGCCAGCATAAGGGCTGATTTTGGCAACAGATTCTGCAGTGCGATTTGAGCAGATGGGACAACAGACCATAAAAAAGACATAAAGGATGCGCCATAACCATACAGCCTGCCATAGCCCCTAAGGGGTGCAGTGCTTTGATTATTGATGTTGCGCAAGGCGGCAGACATTGCCTTTATCCTTTATTATAATTCTGTGCCAGTGCGGTGGCTGCGCCTTATATTGTTCAGGCGTCAAGCGGCAATCCGCACCTTTTTCATCTAGCCAACGATTTGAAGTGCGCTATCTTCTTTGTCTGATTTTGACGAAAAAGAGCAGTGCCACTTCTTTTTTTTCAACTTCTGGTGCGATCAGTTGGCTATCCTTATGATGCCTCGCCTTCGGTGCGCCTGTTCGACAAGAAGATAAAATTCTACTCCCAGAACATAGCCTTTTATCACCGCTATCAGCAAGCCTTTTTCGTTATCATTTCAAAAGATTGAGACGAAAAGCAAACTTGTCACTAGAAACAGAATAAGGGCTGAGATAAGATATGCCGCATAGTGTGAGGCATTCCTGCCATAGTCTTGGAAGGGTCTTGGCTGGGTCTTGGCTGGCAGAAAATTTGACGAGCGAAAAGCAATGATGAACACAAAACTGCTCTGTGTGATGATGAAAACAAAATTGACCAGCTTTGCCACGCTTTTTAGCTTCGTGATCAGCGTCTTATGCGCCTCATCACAGACCCTATTTGCTGCAGATATCAATGCCTTTACCGCGCTTCGCACAGGTGAGGTGGTGGTTGATGGCTCACCTGCCAGACGCATTGTGATTGAAATGGCAAAGCCCATCAATGCCAAATTATTTTTGCTAGATAACCCCTACCGTGTTGTCTTGGATGTGGTCGGGGCTGATTGGGATGCTGGCAATCTGTTGCCGCTAGGTGATTTAGATGATGAAGGCCAGTTGCGTTATCGTTACGGGCAACCTGATGCCCAGACAGGGCGGTTGGTGTTTGAATTATCAAGACCAGCGGCCCCTGTGCGCGCCTTTTTATTGCCGCCGCGTCAAGCTGGTGGGCATCGGTTGGTGCTTGATATCCAAGATCGCGGTCGCACCGCTTTTAATGTTGCGAAAGCAGCTTTGAAAAAACAGCCCTATATCGCTGAGGTAGAAGATCTTGATATTGGCAGAACACAAGCTGTCAGCCAGCCTGTTGCCAAGCCTATTGCCAAGCCTAATGATACCGCGCCAAAGGCAAAAGATGAGGTGATTAGCCAAGGACGCATTGTCTCAATTGGCAAACCTGCCCCCCGTCCGCAAAGATGGGTGGTGATGATCGATGCAGGTCATGGCGGCAAAGATCCAGGTGCCATTGGCAAAAAAGGCACAAGAGAAAAAGAAGTCACGTTAAAAGCGGCCAGAATATTGGCGCAGAAATTAACAGCCACAGGCTTGGTCACGGCCAAATTAACCAGGCATGATGATCATTATTTGAAATTGCGTGAACGCATCAATATCGCACGACGTGCGCATGCTGACTTATTTATTTCGCTTCATGCAGATGCCTTTCATAAATCAAGTGCAAAGGGCATATCGGTGTTTTCCTTATCTGACACCGCCTCTGATAAAGAAGCGGCCTATCTTGCCAAAAGCGAAAACCAAGCAGATTTAATTGGGGGACCTGATCTAGATGGCGAAGATCCTGTGGCGGCGAATGAATTGTTACGGATGTTCCAGCGGGAATCGATGAATGAATCAGCGCATGTCGCCAGCTCTATCTTAATGGAAATTAAAGATTTGCCAGGGGGGGATAAGCGCGGCCACCGCTTTGCAGGATTTGCGGTTTTGAAATCACCAGATATTCCCTCTGTATTGGTGGAAATGGGCTTTTTGACCAATGCAACAGATGAAGCGAATTTGCGCAATGATGCTTATATTGAGGGGTTGGCAGATCGCTTGCAACGCGCCATTATTACCTATCTGAAACAATCGGGGCGTTAAGGGAAACGCGCCTTATCACCCTGTGATCTATTTTTTGAAAAAGGCGAATAACAGAACAGGCCGTAACTTTGCCATAATTTGTCTGTTTTATTTCTGTGATGTTTAAAAAAGTTATAACCTTATTCAGTCTGTTATTGATCGCCGCTGTGATTGGTGTTGCCGCTATCCTATGGGTGTTTTGGACCTATGGGCGTGACCTGCCAGATTACCGCCAATTGGCAAAATATGAACCAGATGTTGTCAGCCGTATTTACGCAGGCAACGGGGCGTTGCTCGAAGAATATGCCACACAAAAGCGGTTATTTGTGCCGACAAATGCCATGCCGCCACAATTGGTAAATGCCTTTTTATCTGCAGAAGATAAGGGGTTTTATGATCATTTCGGCGTGGATGTAAAAGCCTTGGCGCGCGCGGTTGCCACCAATATCGTAAATTATGGGACAGGCAGACGCCCGATTGGGGCATCGACGATCTCGCAACAAATTGCCAAAAACTTTTTGTTAACCAATGAAGTGTCAATTGACCGAAAAATCAAAGAAGCGATTTTGGCTATTCGTATGGAACAGGCCTTCGAAAAAGATCAGCTATTGGCACTTTATCTAAATGAAATTTATCTTGGTTGGCAAAGCTATGGGGTGGCGGCGGCAGCACTCAATTATTTTGATAAGGCGTTGGATCAGTTGGAATTGCATGAAATGGCGTATCTTGCGGCTTTGCCAAAAGCGCCAAGCAATTATCATCCCTATCGTAAAACAAAGGCCGCGATTAACAGGCGCAATTGGGTGCTTGGGCAAATGGCAGAAAATGGCTATATAAGCCGACAAGCGGCGAAAGAAGCCGCCACAAAGCCATTAGCGGTGCGCCCCTTATCAGGCTTTGATGTCGCATCAGCCCCTTATTTTACCGAAACAGTGCGTCGCCAACTTGTGGAAAGATATGGCACCAAACGGCTTTATGGCGGTGGTTTAAATGTGCGCACCACCATTGATCCTGTGTTGCAAGAAAAAGCAGAACGCGCGCTTCGTGAAGGCCTAGAAGCTTTGGATAAAAGACAAGGCTGGCGGGGGCCACTTGGACGCGTGAATGAGATAGAAGATCTTGAAGCGCAATTAGCCGCTTTTACTGCAAAAATGCCCTTAAAACGCTATGCCGCGCTTGTTACCGAGGTTGAAGATAAGCGCGCTTATATCTATGTGAATGGCCAATCTGCCAGCATTCCCTTTCAGCTTGCCAATTGGGCCTATCCGCCGCGCGATAAAAATGGCATTCGCCCGCAACCCATCCAATCTCTTCATGAAGCGCTATCGGCTGGTGATATTATTATGGTGCAACCGCCAGAAGAAGCCAAAGATCGCTTGCGTGGCTATGTGCCAAAAGAGGGGGAAATGGCATTAGGGCAAATCCCAGCTGTGAATGGCGCGATTGTGGCACTTGATCCGCATACAGGACGCGTTTTGGCCATGAGTGGTGGTTATGATTATCGCGCTTCTGAATTTAACCGCGCCACCCAGGCCCAAAGACAGCCTGGCTCAGCCTTTAAACCCTTTGTCTATCTTGCCGCGCTTGATGCTGGTTATTTGCCAACCACGCGGATATTGGATGCGCCTTTGGTTGTGGATCAAGGCCCCAATAAAAAGAAATGGAAGCCAGCCAATTACACCAAGAAATTCTATGGCCCCTCTATTATGCGCGTTGGGATTGAACAATCACGAAATTTGATGACCGCGCGTCTTGCCATGTCTTTGGGGATGGAACGCATTCAAAATTATGCCGCTAGCTTTGGTATTGATGATGATTTGCCGCCCTTATTATCCATGTCACTTGGCGCAGGCGAAACCAATTTATTGGCTTTAACAGCCGCCTATGGGATCTTGGTGAATGGCGGTCATAAAATCGAACCATCTTTGGTCGACCGTGTCCAAGACAGGTTTGGCAAGACCATTTATCGTCATGATGACCGCGTTTGCGCCAGCTGTTTGACCCAAGATGCTAACGAAATTCCAGTGCTAGAAGATGCGAGGCCGATTATTACAGATCCAGCCTCTGCCTATCAAATGGTGTCGATGCTCGAAGGGGTCGTGCAACGTGGCACAGGGCGTACCATTAAAGATGATACCATTGTGATGGCTGGCAAAACAGGCACAACCAATGATAACACAAATGCTTGGTTTATTGGCTTTTCACCTGATTTGGTGGCAGGTGTTTATGTCGGATATGATACGCCGCGCCCGCTTGGTAAAAGAGAAACAGGCTCTACGGCCGCTGTGCCTATTTTCGGGCAATTTATCACTGACGCCTTGGCACAAGCCCCCGTGATACCATTTCGACGCCCTGATGGTGTGAATATTATTCCCGTTAGTGTGGAAACAGGGTTGCGCGCCTCGCTCTCAGATCCCAAAACGGTGCTTGAGACTTTCAAGCCTGGGCAATTTCCTCAAACAACTGGCAAGCGAGATGCGGTGATTGATGGCAATAAGGGGCGAACAAACCAACTTGCGCCAGACGCCCCTGCATTGTATTAACGTGTCCCATAATACCAGATGATACTGGATATCAGATGATAATGGCGTATCATGACGTGGTTCACGATGGTCTGTCATTTGCACGATGGCCTGTCATGTGATTGTGTTTTAAAAAAAAGAAGTGATGAAATCTGATGCAAGCTGAAACCCAACATGCCATTGATGCTATCGAAGCGGCGATTGCTTTGCTGAAAACACATATTGATGTGGATGCCTCTTCGGCGCGCCTTGATGAATTAATGGGGCAAATTTCTGATCCTGATTTTTGGAATAATCAAGATGTCGCGCAATCTGTGATGCAGGAAAAAAACCATATTGAAACACAGCTTGCCGCCCTATCAGAAATTGAAAATGGCTTGTCTGATCAGCGCGAGATGATTGCATTAGGCGAAGAAGAGGGCGATCAAGATATCGTCGCAGAAGCCGAAGCAGAACTTGCCAAATTGGCTGTGATTGCAGAAAAGAAACAGCTGGAAAGCCTGTTATCTGGCGAGGCTGATGGCAATAATTGCTTTATCGAAATTCACCCTGGTGCAGGTGGCACCGAAGCGCAAGATTGGGCGGCGATTTTAACGCGCATGTATTCCAGATGGGCAGAGCAACGCCAATTCAAGCTCGAAGTCATGGAAGAACAAGCAGGTGACGAAGCTGGTATCAAATCTGTGACGATGCGCATATCTGGCATAAATGCTTATGGCTGGTTGAAAACCGAATCTGGCGTGCATCGCTTGGTCAGGATTTCGCCATTTGATTCCTCTGCGCGCCGTCATACCTCATTTGCGTCTGTTTGGATTTATCCTGAGGTGGATGACAATATCGATATTGAGATTGCAGAAAGTGATTTGCGCATTGATACCTACCGCGCCTCAGGGGCAGGGGGCCAGCATGTGAACACCACAGATTCTGCCATTCGCATCACCCATGTGCCAACCAATATCGTGGTGCAATGTCAATCTGACAGATCACAGCATCGTAACCGTGCCACTGCGCTGACTATGTTGAAAGCCAGATTATATGAGCTGGAATTGCAAAAGCGGGAAGAAGCCGCCAATGATACCAATGCATCAAAAACAGATATTGGCTGGGGTAATCAAATCCGCTCTTATGTGTTGCACCCCTATCAGATGGTAAAGGATTTGCGCACACAAGTTGAAACAGGCAATGCCCAAGGGGTATTAGATGGGGATCTTGATCATTTTATCGAAGCCAGCCTTGCGGCACGTGTTGGTGCCAAAACAACGTAATATCCCTCACAACAGATCTTAAGCGGAATAGCCTTCTGCCAATGGTTTATAAAAAGCCGCAGAAAAACGAGCCGCATTTCGTGCTGAAATGTTAAAAGGTGGTTTTAACTGGCCATGGAAATAGCGTTTGACCAACCCTTGCCAAGTGCTGATTGGGTCTAGGCGTTCCATGCCACATTGATAATCAAACCATCTTTTGCCAATGCCCACATGTCCAACCTCATCTGTCATGATAATCTCTAGGATATCGGCTGATGCAGTATCTTCTGCCTCTTTGAATTTTGCCAGCAATTGCGGTGTCACATCCAAACCGCGTGCTTCAAGTACAAGCGGGGCAATGGCCAAACGCCCTAAAAAATCATCTTTGGTTTTTTCCGCGGCTTGCCACAACCCATCATGCGCTGGCAAGGCCCCATAATGGCTATCAAGCTCTGCTAGACGGTTTGATAATAAGGTGAAATGACGCGCTTCATCATCTGCCACAGATAACCAATCCTTGGTGAAATCAGCAGGCAAATGGTGATGAACATAGCGCACCGCCATATCAAGTGCCAAATCAATCGCGTTCAGTTCGATATGGGCAATGGCATGAAGCAAGGCAACACGGCCAGCGACCCCTCTGGTGATGCGCCGTTTTGGCACATCGCGCGGTGCCATTAAGGGCGGCCGCTCAGGGCGTGCAGGACGGTTTGGCACATCTTGGCGCGTCACGAAATGCAAACTGCCATCTTGCCAAGCCGCAAAAATAGCTCGTGCTTTTTGTGCTTTTTCCAAAGGAGATGGGGTTGCAAGCGCATCTAAGATAAGGGCGGAGGCATCTGCCATAATCGTTAATGATTATCCGCCAGAGCGCGTATGGCGCAAAACATCTTCGGCATGACCAGGAATTTTTACCTTTGGCCAGCTTTGCAACAATACGCCATCTGGGCCGATCAAAAAGGTGGCGCGCTGGATGCCCATATATTTTCTGCCATACATGGATTTTTCAACCCATACACCAAATTGCTCGCAGACATCTGTTTCATGATCTGCGCCAAGCAAACAGCTTAACTCATATTTTTCTCTGAATTTGGCTTGTTTTTGCGGCGTGTCTTTTGAAATGCCAATCACCACTGTATTGGCAGCATCAAATTCTGTTTCAAGAGCTGAGAACGCAATGGCTTCTTTTGTACAGCCAGATGTATCAGCTTTTGGGAAAAAGAATATCACCACATTTTTGCCAAGATAATCAGCCAAATTAAAATGCCCATTATCGGTTGGCAGGCTGATGGCTGGTACCTTCTGTCCTGTTTCTAGCATTTCGTGCCTCATTTCATTTCGCGATTGAATCGCTGTGATGTAATTAGTGGGACCTGCTATGATCGTCTTTCAGATCATAGTCATAAATTGTTATGTTAAACCTAGATTGGCAATTGCGTTTTGGCAAGTTTGTCACTTGTGTCAATCACAGATTAATTTGTTGAATATTGCGCAACTGTTGTGATGCAATCAATGGTAAAGATTGCTAGACTAGCCCTAGCCTTCTCCGCTGGCATTCAGCCGACTGACAAATAAAGGATTGCGTTCTTTTGACAGATAAAAAAGACAGCATTCAAAATGATGGGCTGCCTGACACCCCCGTTGATAAGCCTGTGATGCCTGATCGCACAAAAATGGCATCCGCTTTGCGCGCTTTGGCAAAGATAGGGGCGTTTGTTGTTGCGTTTATGGGCGTGGCCATCGCTGGTCTATCCTTATATGTGTGGCATCATGGCGGCATGAAATCATTGGCTGAAACAATGCTTAGCCGTCCTGAAATGGGCCTGCAAACATCTGTTGCGTCAGCTGAACTTTTTCTTTTTGAACAAGGGCTTTCGGCACGCCTGCAATTAAATGATGTGACAGGTGCGTTATCTGATCAAAAGCTGATTATCCCACAGATCTCGCTTACCTCTTCAGCTGAATTGGTTTTGTCGGGCAAATTTTGGCAAGTCACAGCACAAAAATTATCTCTTGAATTGGTGCAAGCTGATCAGGGTCTGTCCTTAGCAGGCGAATGGCAAACATGGCAAAATGCGATGGAAAAAGCCGCGGCATCTGATCAGCCAGATAGGGGGGTGTTGGCCTTGCTCGCAGGGCGGTCATTTGCCATTGCCGACAGCAAAATTATTTTGCGTCAAAAAAACAAGCCAGATATTTTGACAGTTACAAATCTTGCAGGATCTCTTGATGTTGACAACCAACAAGGCATTTCGGTGACTGCCACCGCCCATATTACCAGCGCGCGTGATGGGGCAGATGGCAATTCCATTTCCTTAAAGGGCACGGCCAATTTACTGTCTGGTTTGGCCGAAATTGATCTTTCTGCCAGCGATGTTCCCTTTGCCAAACTCTCACCTTTTTTATCACATGACATGCAGAATGCTGGTGATTTAGGGTTGGTGGATGCCAGCCTTGCCCTAACCTTGGATGGGCAAATCATTCAAACAGCTTCTGGGCGTATTTTGGCGCGTGAAGGGTATGTGGTGATCGGCAATCAAGCCAACAAATTTGACTCTCTGACCAGCGCCATCAGCTATTCTTTTGTGGATGATTATGTGGTGTTAAAAGATATGGCTTTGGCCT
This sequence comes from Puniceispirillaceae bacterium (SeqCode), assembly GCA_049889495.1. Taxonomy (GTDB): domain Bacteria; phylum Pseudomonadota; class Alphaproteobacteria; order Puniceispirillales; family Puniceispirillaceae; genus UBA685. The sequence goes on from JBMHDH010000022.1 coordinate 42,020, forward strand.
TGCCAGATCAACGCAAATTGCAATTTGCAGGTGATATTGCAGGCTTATCACAGCCGACCCCGTCATTTAATGGCACCCTGCTGCTCGAAGATGTGGCAATTGAAACCCTATTGGCACAATGGCCCACAGACGCATTGCCAGCTGTGCGCTCTTATATGATTGAGAGTTTTTCAGGCGGTGCATTGCAGACCTTAACAGCCACATTTGACGGGCGTTTTGATAAAGCGGCAAAGGCCATTTCCTTATCAAGCTTGTCTTTGAATGGCGAGGTGAATCAGGTGCGCGTGGCAACAGGCTATGGGCAATATGCCCAATTTGTCGGCACAGCCAAAGGCCGTATGGCGCTAGAGGTGATGGCAGGTGGCGCATTGAAATCAGCAAGCGTCAAATTGGACATCTCGGACGGCTATATCGCCACAGATGATAACCCAATGATCAGAACCTTTTCCAAAGCAAGCGGCGAAATACGCTATACAACAGGTATGGTGCATGTGCCAGATCTTGCCATTACGTTCAAAGATGACGGCGCCTTATCAAGTGAATTGGTGATGAAGATATCAGAAGACAGGCAAATTCAGTCTGTTGATATGACGCTGTTATCAGATGCGTTATCTGTGGATGTGATCACACAGCTTTTCCCGCGTGGTTTATCAGAGCCAACTTATGATTTTCTAAATAACAATGTCAAAGAGGGCTGGGTAAGAGACTTATCTCTTTCTGCGCAATTAGCACGTGATAACACAACAGATGTGATGATCAATAACGGCTTTGATGTTGCTGCCAGATTGGACGGCCCACAATTTATCTGGTTGGCGGATCAAGATCCGATACAGGATATCAAAGCAGATCTTTTGTTACAGGATAATCAGCTGACTTTGGTTGTCGATCAGGCAGATCATTCCTTATTTGCTCTTGATAAGGCGCGTGTTACCTATGGTCCGTTGCGTTTGGAATCTGATCATCGGGAGTTATCAATCATAGCAGATGGACAGGCAGACCTATCAGATATCCTGCCGATTTTAGCATCGCCAGAGATTGCTGTTTTGGAAAGCCTGCCTGTCTCTTTGACAGATGCCAGCGGTGAGGCGCGTTTTGTTTTGGCGATGAAAGGGCACCAAGATCAAGGCCAGCCTATGCGCATTCAGCTTGATCATCTGGACGCTAGCATCAGCCAAGCAAGCGCAACTGATTTTTACGCAGGTTACGATATCAAGGACGCTGATCTGGTTTTGGAAGTTACCCAAGATGCGTTTGAGGCCACAGGACAGGTCACAGTTGATGATGTGGTGACTGATTTCACATTAATGCAATCAGAAGACACCATCACCATCACAGGCCAAGTGGCACCGCAAGAGGTCCTCACCTCGCATATCACTGCCCTGATAGAACAAGATGTTATGGGGCAAGATATCACGGGCGCATTGGGCGGTAAATACAAAGTGGATATCACAAATAATGGCAATGATATCTCAGCCTTTCTCTCAGCTGATTTAACGAAAATTGGCCTTGATGTGCCCTTGTTAAATTGGGCCAAATTACCATCTGATTCTGGCGTTGCGTCTGCTGTCTTGCGCTTTGCCGAAGGTCACTTACGTCAAATCAATAATATTTCTTTATCTGCTGGCGGATTACAGGCCTATGGGGATGTGCGTTTTGCGGAACAGGGACAATTTGAAGGGGCCTATTTTTATGATGTGCATTGGCCAGGCACAACCATTTCAACCTTGCTTGTCGAACACCAAACAACAAATGGTTTGTCTGTCATTGCCGAAGGTCCGTTGATTGATTTACGGCAATTCAGACAAAATTCTGGCACAGCTGGCCAAAGCTTAGATTTGCAATTTGATATCACATCTGAACAGGTGATGATCGAAAATGATGTCACCTTATTTGGACAGTTCTCAGGCTATTTGCACAATAGCGGCAATGGCGAGGCCAAATTACAAGGCGCATTATTAATTGATGGGGATGTGCTGTTGGATGAAGGCACCATTAATGCGAATTTTGGCAGTGATGGGGAATATTTATCGGCGGTTGGTTTGATTGGCGGTGCCGAAGCACGGCTAGAATTCAGCCCCCGAGAGACAGGTGGCGGCATCTTAATTATTCAATCCAAAAATGCAGGTCGCACCCTATCTGGCCTTGATATCACAGATGCCATCCGTTCTGGCAGATTGGTGTTGGTATCAGATTTCGCAGATAACAGCTTTACTGAATTTGACACCACCATTCAGCTAGAAGAATTTAATGTCATCGAAGCGCCAGCCGCCATTCGTGCGTTTTCGGTGCTTGGCTTGGCAGGGTTATATTCCCTTGTTGAGGGGGATGGCACAAAATTTACCAAAGGCGAAGCTGAAATTCAGACCAAAGGCAACACGCATTTGATCCCAAAAATGTCTGCACAAGGTGGCGCGGTGGGCGTTGAGTTGGTCGGCCGTTATGACAGCGCGACAAGACAGGTCGATGTCAGTGGCAATATAACGCCTGTTAATCAATTTTCAAAAATTATTGGCGCAGTGCCTCTTTTGGGCTCTGTGTTATCTGGGATTGATAAGGCTGGTATTTTTGCCACACAATTTAACATTACAGGCAAAATTGATGATCCTGAAACATCGGTGAATGCCGCGTCTGTTTTGCCTGGCGTGGTACGCAATATCCTAAGCCCCAATTGGCTTGGCGACGAAAAGGACCGTATTCTTGGCCCACAGGCACGCCAGCTATCGGCTGAATAATGCCTTTAAGACATCATGAATGGCGCTAGCTTAAGATGATCAGCGCGTGACGTTTTTTACCTGCTGATAGCTGGCAGCGACCATCGGTGAAATCACCGCTCGACAAGATGACATCATCGCTGGCAATCGCAGTGCCATTCATGCGGGCACCGCCCCCTTTGATTAAGCGGCGAATTTCCCCCTTTGAGGCGGCAAGACCTGTTTGCACAAACGCATCCAGCACAGATAGACCAATGGCTTCATCTTGTGACAATTCAATTTGCGGCAAGCCATCTGCCATTTGCCCTTTGGCAAAAGTTTGCGTTGCTGTTTCTTCTGCTGCTTTTGCGGCTGCATCGCCATGGCATAATCTGGTCGCTTCATTGGCAAGGATGATTTTCGCTTGATTAATATCCGCGCCTTCTAAGGCTTCAAGACGGGCAATTTCATCAAGGTCTAATTCAGTGAATAAGCGCAAGAACCGCCCCACATCAGCATCTTCTGTGTTGCGCCAGAACTGCCAAAAATCAAAAGCAGATAAGCGTTCTTCATTGAGCCAAATGGCACCACCAGCCGTTTTGCCCATCTTGGCGCCTGACGCGGTGGTGATCAAAGGCGAGGTGATACCAAAAATTTCTTGGCCATCGACACGGCGCGCCAAATCAATGCCTGTGACAATATTGCCCCATTGATCTGATCCCCCCATTTGCAAAGCACAGCCATAGCGGCGACGCAATTCCATGAAATCATAGGCTTGCAAAATGGCATAGTTAAATTCAAGGAAAGATAAATTTTGTTCGCGGTCCAAACGCAATTTAACAGATTCCATACCCATCATGCGGTTAATGGAAAAATGCGCCCCATAATCGCGCAAGAATTTGATATAGGATAAATCATCCAACCAATCAGCATTATCAACCATAATCGCATCTGTTGGCCCATCGCCAAAGGTCAGGTATTTTTCAAAGATCTTTTTGATCCCGTTTTTATTATCTTCAATATCTTGATCAGATAATAACGGGCGCGCTTCATCCTTGCCTGACGGGTCGCCGACCTTGGTTGTGCCGCCGCCCATGACAACAATGGGCTTATGACCTGTTTGCTGCATTAAACGAAGCATCATGATCTGCACCAAAGAGCCAACATGAAGGGAATTGGCAGTGCAATCAAACCCAATATAGCCTGTGACCATGCCGCTTGCAGCGCGGTCATCTAGACCATCAGAATTTGTCATTTGGTGGACATAGCCGCGATCATTTAGGATCTTAAGAAAATCAGATTTCATTGTCACAATGCTCTAGTTCTATTTCGCAAATGGTAAAGGGTATCTGCCTTTACGTTTTTCAGTTTCACAAGGTAAAGCGGTGCTATTATGCCCCACTATCACTCTATCACGCCGCCGATTTCATCAGACAAGAAAGCAGTTTGCTCTGCGGCTTGGGCGGCTTCTTCTGCTTTAACCTTATCAAGATAAGTGCCAATAGAGGCAATGGCTTCATCTAGATGGCTTGAGAAAAAGTGATTAGCCCCGTCAATTTCAGCCACATCAATAGACACGCCTTTTTGCTTTGAAATCTTATCGACCAACATTTGCACCCGTTCAATGGGCACATCTTCGTTTTGCGTGCCATGCACAATCAGACCAGAGGCAGGGCAGGGGGCCAAAAAGGCAAAATCATGCGTTACAGCTGGCGGTGAGACTGATAAAAAGCCTGTGATTTCAGGGCGGCGCATCATCAATTGCATGCCGATCCATGACCCAAATGAAAAGCCAGCAATCCAGCATTTTTGAGATCCAGGATGTTGGGCTTGCAACCAATCCATAGCCGCCGCGGCATCTGATAGTTCACCTTCGCCATTATCATAAACGCCTTGCGAGCGACCAACACCGCGGAAATTAAAGCGCATCACGGAAAAGCCGCGTTCTTGCAATAATTTATAGGTTGCAAAGGTGATACGGTTATTCATTGTGCCGTTACGATTTGGCTCTGGATGCAAAATCAATGCGGTCGGGGCATTGGGATCAGATCCTGGCATATGACGGCATTCAAGACGCCCTTCTGGGCCGTTGATAATCACTTCTGGCATTTTAATCCCCGCGTCTTGTTAAATAGCTTTTTTACATGCAAAGCGCGCTTTGTTTTGTAACGCGTCTTTGTTATTAATGGCTAGTGCTTATATCCTAAAAAACTGGCTATTCCAAGTGTCATGATATATCTTGCCATGATATAGCTATACCAAAACCCTTACGAGCGAAGTCGCTTTGATATCAGGGCATCATCAAAATTCAGCCAAATCGAAAAAGGGCAAAATCATGTTTGCAAAATTGAAAGCAGATTTGAAAGCGATTAAATATCGAGATCCAGCTTTTGGCTCTTATTGGACCGCGCCTTTTATTTATCCTTCATTTCAAGTGTTGTTTGTGTTTCGCATGGCGAACCCGCTCTGGCGAATGGGCTTGCGCTTTCCCGCACGCTTGATGATGCAAATTGCGCGCATTCTTACAGGGATTGAAATTCACCCAGGCGCGACCATCGGCCCTGGCTTATTTGTGGATCATGGGATGGGGGTTGTGATTGGTGAAACAGCTGAAATCGGACGTGATGTGACCTTGTATCATGGAGTGACACTTGGCGGGGTTATGCCTGCGATTGGGGCCGAAGAACAAAGATGTGTGAAACGTCATCCGACGCTGGCTGATTATGTGATTGTGGGCGCGGGGGCACAAATTCTAGGGGCTATTTCTGTTGGGAAATGCGCCCGTGTTGGCGGCAATTCTGTTGTCACAAAAGATGTAGCTGAAAATATGACAGTGGTTGGGGTGCCAGCGCGTCCTGTGCCAAATAAAAAGGCAAATGACGGTTTTGCGGCCTATGCGATAACACCAGAGACCGCCGAAGATTTCCGTGAAAAAACCATTCGGGCATTGTCTGCTGAAATTGCTGAATTACGCCAGCAGATCGAAGGGCAAACAAAGCCAAAAGCGAAAAAACGTGCTTCTGCGAAAACAGCGCCAAAAAAGGCAAAAGCAAAAGCAAAAGCAAAAGCTGTTTCAGTAAAGACAAAATAGCCCTGATTGATGGTATCATGATACAGACCACAATTTATCTTGATCATAACGCCACCACACCTTTGCGTGCCGAAGCGCGCGCTGTGATGATGGATGCGATGGCCCCACCATTGAACCCATCCTCTATTCACCGCAGTGGCAGATTTGCCAGAGATCTGGTGGAGCAAGCGCGCCGTGATATCGCGGATGCGTTATCTTGCCGTCATGCGGATTTGGTTTTTACAAGCGGCGCAACAGAATCAAATAATATGGTCTTATCTGGTTTTGATACCATCATCACAAGCACGGTCGAACATGAAGCGGTGCGTGCGCCGCGCCCTGATGCCACCCGAATTGCGGTAGATCAAAATGGGGTGCTTGATTTAGCCGCCCTAGATGCGCAGTTAGGCCAGCTAGATGATGATACAAAAACCAGCACTTTGGTATCTGTGATCGCAGCCAATAATGAAACAGGTGTTTTGCAACCTCTATCTGATATTGGCGAGATATGCCAATCACATAAGGTGGCATTCCATAGTGATATGGTACAATGGGCTGGCAAAATGCCACTTGCCTTATCTGATATTAAAGGCCTCAGCTTTGCAAGCCTATCTGCCCATAAAATTGGTGGCCCTTCTGGTTGTGGGGCTCTTTGGATTGCGCCAGGCAAGATCGTACCATCGTTACTGCAAGGGGGCGGCCAAGAACAAGGGCGGCGCGCTGGCACAGAAAATGCGCTTGGTATTTTGGGATTTGGTGCCGCGATGAAAGCGGCCAGTGCCAGTCTTTCGCATTTCACAAAATTAGCCGTGATGCGCGATGCGTTTGAGGCAGCCTTGCTCGCAGAATTCCCAGATATGGTGATTTTAGGAAAGGACGCGCCGCGTCTTGGCAACACCTCTGCGATTGCTTTTGAAAAAATGCCTTCGAATATTGCTTTGATGGCACTTGACTTGAAAGGCTTCTGCCTTAGCTCAGGGTCGGCATGTTCATCTGGAAAAGTGAAGGCAAGCCATGTGGTTGAGGCGATGGGATATCCTGAATTATCACCACATATTTTGCGGATCTCAACAGGGTGGACAAGCACCAAAGAAGAGTTACAAATGCTTGTCAAAGCCCTGAGAACATTATAATAGGGCAACATTGTAAGAGCTTAAACGAGGTGACAGGCTGTTTTATCAGCGGCCAAGATCATTTTTGCCAAACGCCAGTGAGGAGAGATACCAATGGCAACCATTACCTTTATCAAACCTGATGGAAGCAGCCACGATATTGAAGCGTCAAATGGCGCAAGCTTGATGGAAGTCGGTCGTAACGCCAATATGGGCGTCGAAGGCACATGTGGTGGCAGCTTGTCATGCGCCACATGTCATGTCATCTTTGATGAAGCAGGTTTTGCCAAAGTTGGCCCTGCCTCCGAAGATGAAATGGATATGCTGGATTTGGCATTTGGCGTCACAGAGACATCTCGTTTGGGATGCCAGATCAAGGTATCTGATGAGCTTGATGGTATCACAGTGCGTGTGCCAGAAGATTATTAAGTCAATAAGAACGCTTAAGAATAATTATCTTGAGCTACCACCTTGCCAGCCACGTTTCAGTGCCGATTTGCATAATATTTTGGCTGAATGACGAAAAAGAAGGGTGCCATGACGCAATATGACGCGAATTATGTGAACTCTTTGGGTTTTGCTAAGCCTGAAGCCGAAACACGCGTTGTTGTGGCCATGTCTGGTGGTGTGGATTCATCTGTTGTGGCGGCCATGCTTCATGATGAAGGCTACCAGGTGATTGGGATCACCATGCAGCTTTATGATCATGGGGTGGCCATTGATGTCAAAGGCGCTTGTTGTGCTGGTGCAGATATTCATGATGCACGGTCAGTTGCAGCGCGCCTTGATATCCCGCATTATGTGCTTGATTATGAAAGCTTGTTCCGCGAACAGGTGATGGAAGATTTCGCAGATAGCTATTTAAAAGGCCATACGCCCATTCCTTGCGTGCGCTGTAATCAGACTGTGAAATTCAAAGATTTGTTAAAGACAGCACGTGATTTAGGGGCAGATTGCCTTGCCACAGGTCATTATGTGCGCCGTGTGGATGAGGCGGGCACATTATCATTGCGCAAAGGCATTGATGAGACCAAGGATCAATCTTATTTCTTGTTCGCCACCACCCCAGACCAGCTTGATTATGTGCGTTTTCCGCTTGGCGGACTGACCAAGGATGTGACAAGAGATTTGGCACGCCACTATGATTTGGTGGTGTCTGATAAGCCTGATAGCCAAGATATCTGTTTTGTGCCAAATGGTCGTTATGGCGATGTGGTGCGCCGCTTGCGCCCCGGTGCGGTTGATGAAGGGGTGATAAGACATCTGGATGGCACCGTGCTTGGCCATCATAAAGGGGTAATTGATTATACCATTGGCCAGCGCCGCGGGCTTGGCATTGGCGGGCGCAAAGATGCCCCAGAAGATGAAGGCCCGCTTTATGTCGTCGCCATTGATGCGATTAGGCATGAGGTGATTGTCGGACCAAAAGAGGCATTGGCCGTGCGTGATGTCTTTTTATCAGATTGCAATTGGCTTGTTGAAAATGGGGTAAGTGGTCGCCGCGTGATGATCCGATTGCGCAACACAGGCACGCCTGTCGCTGGCCATGTGGTGGGCGAGACAGATGGTGTGGTGCAATTATGCCTAGATGAGCCGCAATATGGCGTGGCGTGCGGGCAGGCTGGTGTTCTATATGATGCTGAAGACCCCTCGCTGGTCTATGGTGGTGGCTGGATCACAGATGCGCCAACTTTAGCAGAAAGCACGGCTGGATACGCAATCGAACAACCCTCATAAGGGGCCATCGGACAGGCAGAGGATGGCGTTTGGATAATCTTTGCGCAAAGGCGCGTTTGGTTTTTCGCAAGAAAGCTGTTTTTTCTCTTGACCTTATCGAGGCAAATTTTTAAAACCCTCACACTACATGGTGCGGCGGAGTAGCTCAGGTGGTTAGAGCAGCGGAATCATAATCCGCGTGTCGGGGGTTCGAGTCCCTCCTCCGCTACCAACTTTTATCTTCTTTAAATCTATGTTTTCATTAGGTTTTATGACCGTATGCGCTTGTCACAACCTCGTTGTTGTTAAGGCTAGATTCGCATCTAATGGGCGCTAATGTCAAAACATTTGTGATCCAGTTGTGACTGAGATGTGACCTAGGTGACAGCGTGTAACCTACGTTCAGCATATGTTTGCGGCCGTTACTCAGTGTTTTTTGGTGAGCCAGTTTGTGACCAGGAGAGGCTAGGGCAAGTTGTGTTGCTATCCCCCCCTCAAAAGACACCCCCTGTGGGGGAAGACAAACAGTCTTTCAAAAAGTCCGTTAAAGGGTGATGTTAGTGGGTGTTGTTCTAGTTGCTTAAATCTTCCAACTGAATTTGGTTTTTTCCTCTGATACAGACCACAGCTTTTCCATAACAGGCTTATCATAGGCATGGGCATTTAGTGTGCCTCTGCCTATTGGACCAACAAATTGGATAAACCCCGTTGGTCCATAAAGAGCACGTTGCTCTAATCCATCCTTCGTTGCACACATCAAACTTGGGTATGAGCCTTGCTCAGCTGTCTGGACTAAAGGTGTTTTCATCATAAGGTTAAAGATAAACTTTGTTAAAGCACCACCGCTTGTATCAATCAGTGAGGTAGCCGATGACCCAGGATGACAAACATAGACTTCAACTGATTTCTTGGCACTCTTGATTCTGTCTTGAAGCTCATAAGCAAACATCATTTGCGCGAGTTTACTTTGGCTATAGGCGGAATTTGGATTGTAATTTTTATGCCAGTCTAAATCGTCAAATTTGATGGTCTTCAATCCCATATTATAGCCCAAACTTGCTACAACAACGATACGGCCCACTGATTGCTCGATACGCTCAAAAAATAACCCGCTGAGTAGGAAGTGACCATAGTGGTTTGTACCTAGCTGACTTTCAAAACCGTCAATGGTCAGCGTCTGCTTCGGCACTTGGGCAATGGCTGCGTTGCATATCAGAAC
>JBMHDH010000023.1:0-6937 GCA_049889495.1 Puniceispirillaceae bacterium (SeqCode)
TTTACGCAACATGCCCGTAATCCAGCGCGATCTGTTGTCATTGGTGATGGCAATCAAGTCTTTGCGCCTGTTTATGGCAGCCCTTTTGTGCGTGATCTAGAAGGTGGCAGACGCTATGCCACCTTTGCGGATTTTGAAAAACTGCTTCGTCTGTCTTACATGCATCCCAATTTACATCACACAGGGCTTGTCATTGCTGAACCAACAGATATCCCTGTCTCAAAACGTCACCTTGATATGGTGCATGCGCATTTAACCCAAAGCGATAAACCGCATTTGGGGGCTATTACCGAAAAAAGCCGTGCGCAAGATTCAGTTGATATGGTTGAAATTGTCTTTGGCAAACAGGTGATGGATACCCAAGTTTGCGTGATGGCCAATGTGAACACCAATTCGCCTATGCTGGTTGATAAAGTCGTTACCGAAGCCATTCAGGTCTATTCAGGGCGTGGCCAAGCGATGGTGGTGACACCCTTTATCTTGACAGGGGCCATGGGGCCAGTCAGCACCGCCGCCTCCGTGGCACAAGCCATCACTGAAACCCTATTTTGTTGCGCCTTTGCACAGTTAATCCGCCCTGGCACTCCATTTGTGATGGGGAATTTCCTGTCCTCTATGAGCCTGAAGACAGGCGCACCAACCTTTGGCATGCCAGAGCCTGTGATGTCCAATTATGCCATTGGCCAGATGGCACGTCGTCTTGGCTTGCCGCTTCGTTGTGGTGGCTCTTTGACAGCCTCAAAAATCGAAGACTCACAATCCGCCTATGAATCAGCTGATTCCATGCATTCCACCATGTTTGCAGGATCAAATTTCACCCTTCATGCCGCAGGTTGGCTCGAAGGCGGGCTGGCAACAGGGTTTGAAAAGCTGATCATGGATGCTGATCGCCTCGGCTCTTATCAAAAAGTGTTAAGCGTTGGCCTTGAAATAGATGAAAATGCCTTTGCCCAAGATGCTTATCTGCAAGTGGAACCAGGGGGGCATTTCCTTGGCTCAGACCATACCATGCGCAATTACCAAACCGTGTTTTATGAACCAAAGCTCAGTGACAGCGATAATGTCGAAAGCTGGGAAGATAATGGCGCAAAAGATATGCGCGTGCGCGCTTATGAGCGGTGGAATGATATGCTAGAGGCGTATCAGCCGCCAGCGATAGATCAGGCCGTTAAAGAAGAGCTTGATGCCTTTTTGGCACGCCGCAAAAGCGAAATTCCAGATGCGTGGTATTAAACAATCATCATCAAAATACCACCAGCAATAAACAGACTCAAAAACAAACAGATTAAATCAGTAAGATAGATTCGGAATAAAGGAAGGATAAAATCATGCCACAGATTATGAAAGATGAGGCAAGCAACAAAAAGACCCTACCAAGCCATGCCAAAGTGGTTGTCATTGGCGGCGGTGTTGTTGGCTGTTCGATTTTATTTCACTTGGCCAAATTCGGCTGGAAGGACGTGGTATTGCTTGAGCGTGATGAGCTAACCTCAGGGTCAAGCTGGCATGCCGCAGGGCAAATTCACACCATCAGCTCTGATCCAAATATCAGCCGCCTGCAAAGCTACACCATTAATCTGTATAAAGAGATCGAAGAATTATCTGGCCAATCAATCGGCTTGCATCTCACAGGTGGCTTTTATCTGGCATCGAACAAAACATGGTATGATTATTTAAAGCGTGAACGTTCAAAAGCACGCTATATGGGGCTGGAACAGGAATTTATCTCTCCTGAAGAAGTCGCAGAACGCCATCCTTTAATTGATCCAAAACATTATTATGCCGCTTTATGGGATGATCAAGATGGTGATCTTGACCCGTCTGGCACGACCTATGCCTTTGCCAAGGCGGCGCGTCATTATGGGGCGCAATATTTCACACATACCCCTGCGACTGCCACAACCCAGCGTCCAGATGGCACATGGGATGTGACCACGCCGCAAGGCGTCATTAACGCAGAACATATCGTCAATTGCGGCGGGCTGTGGGCAAGAGAGGTGGGCCATATGACAGGCCTGCATATCCCAGTGCAGCCGATGGAACATCATTATCTTTTAACAGAAAGAATTGATGAAATTGCCAATTTTGGCTCACGTCTGCCATGTGGCATTGATTATGAAACCAACATTTATTTCCGCCAAGAACGCGAAGGCTTATTGCTTGGCACATATGAACCTGTCGGCGTGCCATGGAAAGTCGATGGCACCCCCTGGGATTTTGGTCATGAATTATTGCCCCCAAATCTAGAGCATATCGCAGACAGGCTGGAATTGGCGTTTGAACGCATCCCTGCCCTTGCCAATGCAGGCATCAAAGATGCGATTAACGGGCCTTTCACCTTTGGCCCTGACGGCAACCCTATGATTGGCCCTGTGCCAGGCATGAAAAATTACTGGTGCGCTGTGGGTGTGATGGCTGGTTTCTGTCAAGGTGGCGGCGTTGGTCTGACCATGGCGGAATGGATGATCGATGGCGAGCCATCTATTGATGTTTGGGCGATGGATGTGGCCCGTTTTGGCAATTGGGCAACCCCTGATTGGGGCACTGTGAAATCCACAGAAAATTATGAACGTCGTTTTGTGATGACCTTCCCGAATGAAACCCTGCCAAAAGGACGCAAACAGCAAACCACAGCCCTTTATGATCGTCTGGTTGCCAAAGGTGCGCTTATGGGACAGGCCTTTGGCCTTGAACATGCCTTATGGTTTGCCAATGGCCCTGATGATGCGCATGAAGAGCCAACTTTTGAACGCAACCGCAGCCATGATTATGTCGCACGCGAAGTCAAAGCGGTTCGCGAAGCGGTGGCAGGAATTGAAATTGCCAATTTCGCCAAACATGAAATCAAAGGCACAGGCGCAAGAGAGTGGCTAAACAAAACCATGGCTGGCTTTGTGCCAAAAGTGGGCCGCATTGCCTTGACCCCCATGCTTACAGAAAAAGGCCGCCTCTATGGTGATTTAACAGTGGCTTGCTTGGCAGACGATCATTTCATGCTGTTTGGTTCAGGATCTATGCAAGATGCCCATAGCCGCTTTTTTGCCAAAACATTGCCAGATGATGTCAGCCATGAAAATCAAACAGGTGACTGGCATGGCATTGCCTTATCTGGTCCAAAATCCCGCGAATTGCTGTCACGCATCACCAGAGATGACGTCTCAGCCGATGCCTTGAAATTCCGTGATTGTCGCATGACCTTTGTCGGCGGTGTGCCTGTGATGTTAAATCGCATCAGCTTTTCTGGCGAACTTGGCTATGAAATTTATTGCCGCCCGCAATATCTGATCAGATTATCAGAAGCGATTGAAGAAGCAGGCGCAGATTTAGGCTATTGCTGGTATGGCAACCGCGCTTTGATGTCGCTTCGCCTTGAAAAAGGATGGGGCGCATGGGGTCTTGAATTCAGACCAGATTTTAACGCCCTTGAATCAGGCATGGATACCTTTATTAATTGGAACAAGGATTTTGTCGGCAAAGACGCAACCTTGGCCCTCCAAAAAGAAGGTGTCGCTCGCAAATTGGTGACATTAACCATTGAAACACCAATTGACGTCACCTTGGATGAAGCTGTCCTCAGAGATGGCGCGGCGGTTGGCTATATCACCTCTGGTGGCTATGCCCATCATGTTGGCAAATCCATGGCCTTGGCCTATGTGGCAAGCGAACAGGCAGACCATGGCACAGAGCTTGATGTTGAAATTTTGGGCGAGATGTATAAAGCCCAAGTGCAGACAACCGCGCTTTATGATCCAAATGGCGGCAAAATGCGCTCCTAATCTGATAGAGATATCTTGACCAAAGGGCCGTGTTATCCCACCTATCGCGATGGGGGATGATGTGGCCCTTTTTCTTTGCGCCTGATTCTGAAACCGACGAGAAAAAGATAGGATTTCATCAGCAAAAGCCTTGACCTGTCTGACAAGGTGGCTATATCAGCGGTGAATAAGAAAACAAGATGATTAAGGTTTAAAAAATGCGCGTTATCTTTGCGATCATGGTTGCGTTATCTTTATCCGCTGGCAATGCTCTTGCTGGCGATGCAGCCAAAGGTGAAAAGGTCTTTAAAAAATGCAAAGCCTGTCACGTTGTTGATAGCGAAAAAAACAAAACAGGGCCGCATTTGGTGAACATCCTAGGGCGTCCTGCCGCTTCTGTTGAAAGCTATAAGAAATATTCAAAAGCGATGAAAAACAGCGGCCTTATTTGGGATGAAGCCACCTTGGATGGCTATCTCACAGCGCCTAAAAAATACCTGAAAGGCACGAAAATGGCTTTTGCAGGCCTGCGCAAAGAAAAAGACAGAGCCAATATCATTGCCTATTTCAAATCACTGCAATAGCCCAATTTGCCCTTTATCATTTGCCCTTTATAATTGTCCCATCATTATTTTAACGCTTCAATTTGGGCCGCGATTTGCGGCTTAAAATTGGCATCATCTGGCAATCTATTATACAGCGTCTCCCAGAACCCTAAGGCGGCTTTTTTATCACCTTTCAGACGCGCCACATGACCTGCAAAAAACAGATATTCCAACGCCGTATCATTGATGGCTTCTAAACGCAGCACTGCCGCTTCAGCGGCTGTGATCACGCCATCATCACGCCTTTGAACCAGCAAAAATTCGAGCAAGGCAAGCTGTGGATCACGCGCATCTGGCGCCGATTTTGCAGCACCAATCAATGCCCGCATCAGCCCTGCCTCATCCTCTAATACTTGCCGCGCGCGAATTAACCTCTGCCAGCCTTCTGCATCATCAGGGCGCTCTTGCAGACGTTCCTCAAGCCCTGCGACCATCGACAAAATCATCTCTTTTTGATCTGCCGCGCTTGCCTCAGCCATGGCTTGGACATCTTCTTCGGCCAGCATAGGTGCTGCCTGATCTGTGTTTGGCGCATCTTCTAAGGCAATGCCAGCTGCATCAGCGGCCGCTTTGCGATTTTGCGCCGCCAAAGAAGGCCATGGGCCATTGCGAGGGGCGGTCTCTTGCAACCTCCCCCAATAGGCCATAGCATCTTCATATCTTTCATCTTGATAGGCCGCCAGCCCCTTCATAAACAGCGCACGCGGCTCTGTTGGCACCGCCGCCAGCACCTCATCAATCAAGGCACGTGCTGGCAAAATAATCTGACCATCTGCTTGTCGGCTCATAGCCTCTGCCAACATAGATAAGATGGCAGGATTCCCCTCTGTTAGCGCCAAAGCACGTTTTAAGGCCGCAATTTCAACCACATATTCCTTTGCCTCTGCGGCCGCTAAGGCCAATGCCATTTGCGCTTCTACAGATGCTGGCTGGGTTTGTGCTGTGGCTTCTGCCTTTGCCAACCTCTCTTGTTTTTCTTGTGTTTGAGCTGATTGGGCGGCATCTGCTATGGCGCGTTCTTCCCCGCGTTCTGCCACTGGCAGGGCCTTTAAATCAGGGGTTCCTAATTGGCTATAGACGATGGCACTTGCGATAAAAATCACCCCCATCAGCCCCCCAAAAAGGCGCCCCATCTTTTGCGGTGATTGTGGCTTGTCAGTCACATCTTCAAACGCTGGTGCCACTTCTGGTGCCTCTTCTTTTTGAGGCGATTTCCGAAAAGCGGCAAAAAACAATCCACCTGCCAGCAAAATCAAAATCACAGGCGTTGCCCATAATAAATAGGTGGCAGGGTTCACGGGTGGTTTTAACAAAATATAATCACCATAGGTGGCAGTTAATGCTTGCAAAATAGCCCCATCATCTTGCCCATCTTGAAGGCGCGTGCGCACATCTTTGCGCAGATCACGTGCCAAATCCGCATCTGAATCTTCAATAGATTGATTTTGACAAACAAGGCACCGCAATTGCGCCGATAATGCCCGTGCCCTTTTTTCCAGAACAGGATCTGATAATTGTTCTTCTGGGCTGATCGCATAGGCAGGGGCTGACACCACCCCCATCTGCGGGGCTAGCAAGCCGCACCATAACACCAAAATCACAATTACTCTTTTGCCCATTATTTCAGCTCCGCCAAAGCAGGTCGGATCACCTCATCAATAGTATCTTTGAAAATCGGGCCAGCATGCCGCAGGATAATACGCCCCTCACCATCAAGCAAAAAGGTCTCTGGCACCCCATAAATGCCCCACGCAATGCCAGCTGTGCCATCATAATCCATCCACACAGCCGCAAAAGGATTGCCAAATTGTTCTAAAAATTGGGCGGTATCGTCTTTTTTATCCTTATAAGCAATCCCAATCACCGCCACTTCATCAGATAATAACGCAAGCGCAGGCAATTCCGCACGGCAAGGCGCACACCAGCTGGCCATCACATTGACCAAGACAGGCTTGCCCGCAAAGGCACGTAACGGTTTGGCCAAATCATCTGATAACGCATAGGCTGGCAAAGGCGGGGCTTGTTTGCCAATTAACACAGATGGCAATTGCGTCTGATTTCTGGTGCCATTGATCGTGCCAAGCAAGGCGATGGTGGCAATCACAGCCAATAGCGCAAAAGCCGCCAAAGGAATAAGATACGTCAGATTGCGTTTTGCCATTACCGCCCCTCACCTTGTGCAGGCGATCCCTGCCCTGCCAAAGATCCCAAAGGCCGCCTGCCGATAAAGGCCAAAATGCCGCCAAGGGCCATCACAATTGTGCCACCCCAAATCCAGCTGATAAAAGGCTTATGATAGAGCCGCAATGTATATCCCATAGCATCATCCCCATCACCTAGCACCGCGTAATCATCACCTGTGATGGTTGGCCGAATGGCGGCCTCAGTGGTGGTCTGCCTCTCAGCAGGGTAAAATCTCTTTTCAGGTGCCAGCTCGCCAATCACCTCACCCTCCAGCGTCTGCAATGACAAACGCGCCGTCAGGGTGCGGTAATTCGGCCCTTGATTTTGTTCAATCGCCACAAACCGATAGGCCCGATCATCAAGCGCAATCACATCGCCGACCTTGGCACGCAC